>NZ_JAOQJI010000002.1:0-173103 GCF_025567125.1 Phocaeicola fibrisolvens
CGTCGGATAAGCTGATTGACGATAGGATTATATTGAACCCAATCCTAACTTCTTACTACAGAAGTATTTATCAAGCGACCAATCTGGGCGCACTCGCATAGATTTGCGTGGTCTCAATGTTCGTATGCCCCAAAATACGGCTGACGCTCTCGATTGGCATCCCTTTGCTGAGAGCCAGGGTCGCAAATCCGTGCCTTGAGCAATGAAAGCTGATTTTCTTGGTGATGCCGCATTCCTTTATCATCTTTCCCATACGCTTGCATATTGACCAATAGTTGAGATTGGGGAATACAAGATTGTTTTCCTGAAAAGCCTTGTAACGCTCGATTATCTGCAAGGGAATATCCAGCAGCTTTACCTGAAACGGTACGCCCGTCTTATGCCGTTTGGAAATAATCCATTTTTCACCGTTTACTTCCACAATCTGGTCGTTGCTTAATTCCTTTATATCCACGAATGAGAGGGCGGTAAAACTGGCGAAAATAAAAATATCACGGAGATAGAAGTTCTTGGGGGCTTTGAACTGAAATTCCATCAATGTTTTCAGCTCATTCTCCGTCAGATATTCACGCTCTTTCGTGTTCGGGCTTATATGGAACTGGGCAAACGGATTTCTCGGTATATGCCCGTTGAAATGTGCCCGCATCACCACACCTTTCAGCCACATGCAGTTTTCCCATATCGAACCGTTGTGCAGTCCGGCTTCGTTGGAAAGGAACACGGCGAACTCCTTGATGAAGTCGGGCGTAAGTTCAGGCATGGAGATGTCGTTCCGCTTGTAATGTGACCTGATGAATGCCGCCACATGGTTTCTTGCCCGTACCCTTGCCATATAGGTAGCCCTGACCCTGTCTTTTCCGACACGCTTCTTGAACACTTCATTTTCCTTGTCGAAAGCACCGAGCAATGTTTCATACTCACCGCCCAATCCCTGATAGGCATTGCGTACCATTTCTGCCGTTACATACGCTTCACGGTCGGATATACGCTGGTAATGCTTGATGATTTGAGCCTTGATGTTGTCAAGCGCAAGATTGGTTTCCCTCGCTTCCATACTCTTGCCCTTTGCCTTGTTCCCTTTGGCATCCCAAAGCTCTTTCGGGATAGTCCGTTTGCAGCTGAACTGTGCTACCGTTCCGTTGATTGTAACTCGTCCCATGATGGGGACAATTCCGTTCTTTTCCTTACTGCCGTTCACGTAGAACAGCACCTTGAATGTGCTTCTTGCCATACTCGTTTCTTTTTGGTTGCAAAACTATAAATCAACGAGTTACCTATTGATAAGCAAAGCTGCGCAGAACGCCGCAAAATGAAACAGGGACTGTTAAATCTGCACTTTCATCGGGTAATGATTAGGAAACCGTTCTTTTGCTTTAATCTGCTTTAAGACGGTTTTCAACTGTCCGCCCAACTTCTGCGTTTTTCCTATAACTCCCTAATTATCAAATCCTGTTGCGTTAATCTGCTGCAATTCGGCGGATATCCCAGAGATTTTATGTAAGTTTGTAAAAACAGTATACCTCATTTCAGACAAGAAACCGAATCTATCCCGCTTGGTATACAGGCTTCTGAAGAGCTACGGAAAGAAAACATTCCTTACAGCATATCCCTATGAAAACAAAGAAGAAAACCATTCTCCGCCTGCTCATCGCCCTGGTAGTGGTGCTGGGGGTGGTGTATGCCTCCTTGCCCTACTATGCCCGTCAGGCGCTCATTCACTGGATGCCCGTTATCGATGACTTGGAAACCTTTCACCGACACACGGTGCATCATAATCCCGATGACGTGTGGTACTGGCCCCTTTCTGCCGACTATAACCGCTACCGACTGACGGAGCAGGATGCGCACTATCTGGACAGCCTGCGCACCGTGTCGTTTCTCGTCATTCATCGTGACAGCATCCTTTTTGAGAGTTACCGTGACGGGTGGAACGACACGCTGACCTCGAATCTCTATTCTGCCACAAAGACCATCGTGGGACTGTTGGCGGGTGTGGCCCTCGATGAAGGAAAGATTCACAGTTTGGATGACCCTGTATCGCGCTATATTCCGGCCTATACGAAAGGGATGCAGGCCGATGTCACCCTGCGCGACTTGCTGACCATGAGCGGCGGCATGGCGTGGGATGAGGCATACACCTCGCTCTTCTCCGTTACCACGCACGGCTACTACGGCAATGATCTGTACGACTTGGTGATGGGCTTGGACGTGACGGAAAAGCCCGGCGTGCAGTATTCTTATCGTAGCGGTGAGACCCAACTGCTGGCTTTTGTGATTGAAGCGGCCACCGGGAAAACACTAAGCGACTATGCCGAAGAGAAACTCTGGCGTCCGATGCAGGCCGAACGTGATGCCTATTGGTTGCTCGACAAAAAAGACGGCGACGAGAAAGCCTTTTGCTGCTTCCATACCACGGCCCGCGACGTAGCCCGTTTCGGAAGTCTCTTGTTGCATCGCGGCAATTGGCACGGCCGCCAACTGGTATCCGAAGCCTATATGGACGAGCTGATGCGTCCCGCTTCGTACCTGAAAGACCAGTGGGGAAAGGATTCTCTCAGCTACTATGGTTTCCAGACGTGGGTCATGGATTATCGCGGGATGCGTTGTCCTTACATGCGCGGTATGCTGGGGCAATACATCATCGCCATCCCTGCACTGGATGCCATCGTGGTGCGCTTGGGTCGCAAGCGTAGGGATGTCTATCACCGCGAACTTACGACCGACATCACGCGGTATATGGACATCGCCCTGAAGATGCTGAAAGAAAATCAGTGAAACGGGTACACACCTCCGAGTTATTGTTACATACCTACGGCCTGTTCTCCGCTACCTTTGCATAAAGACTAAAAAACAGGAGATGATGGACCGAAGGAAATTTTTGAAACAGGCTTCCAGCTACACCTTGGCCGCAATCGGAATGATGACAGGCATAGGGCAGGCCTTTGCCGGAACGAGGCTGATGGGGGAGAGCGCAGCAGATGCGTCGTCAAACAATCGGGCACAAAGAAAAGAGATGGAACACCGCAAGCTGGGTGGAATGGAAGTTTCTGCCATCGGCTTGGGTTGCCTGCCGATGGTGGGCTACTATGGAGGTAAATACGAGAAGAAGGAGATGATAGACCTGATTCGGAGGGCATACGACCAGGGGGTTACGCTGTTCGACACGGCAGAGGTTTACGGGCCTTACACCAGTGAGGAATGGGTGGGTGAGGCCGTTGCCCCATTTCGTGACAAGGTCAAAATCGAGACGAAGTTCGGCTTCGGGGTAGAAGAGGGGCAGCCGACCGCCCTGAACAGCCGGCCGGACCATATCCGGCGGGCGGTGGAAGGTTCGTTGCGCCGTTTGCGTACAGACCACATCGACCTGCTCTATCAGCACCGTGTGGATCCGAATGTGCCGATGGAAGAGGTGGCTGAGGTGGTAAAAGACTTGATGCAGGAAGGGAAAGTCTTGCATTGGGGATTGTCGGAGGCAAGTGCCCGCTCCATACGCCGGGCACATGCGGTATGTCCGCTTTCAGCCGTGCAGAGTGAATATGCCATCTGGTGGCGTGAACCGGAGACCAAGATTTTTCCCACGCTACAAGAGCTGGGCATTGGCTTTGTGCCTTATTGTCCGCTGGGGCGGGCTTTCCTGACGGGAACAATCAACGAACACAGCCGTTTCCAAAAGGGAGACAGGCGGTATAATCTGCCGCAATTCCAGCCTGAAGCATTGAAACACAATATGCCGCTGGTTTATCTCGTGGAGGAATGGGCGAAACGTAAAGGGGTGACTCCGGCGCAGTTTGCTCTGGTTTGGATGCTCTCGCGTAAATCATGGATTGTCCCTATTCCCGGAACAACCAATCCTGACCATCTGGATGACTTCCTAGGTGCCGCTTCCGTACGGTTGACTCCTTACGAAATGGAGGAGTTCGACGCCGCCTATGCCAAGATAGACCTGATGGGGCACCGTGCCGACCCGTTCACGGAGAGTCAAATAGATAAATAAATGATTCTACCATTATACAGATAATTTGGAGGTCATCATCCAAGAAGAGAGGTGCATGAAAGTGTTTGTGGGGTTTATAAGTTCATTTTCAGTGAAATTGGTATAAACACAGAGGATATGTCTACTCTGTATCGGGTGGTATTGTCGTATCTTTATCACATAGAAAGAACTAATCAATTAAAGACAATATGGAAGATATTTTCAAGAAAGACTTGTCGGGAGAAATGGTTTCTCCTAATGAACCGGGATATGACAAATTAATCAATGTGATTTGGGACACCATGAAGCTGGCAAATGAATTGAATACCGGCTGGCACACGCCTGAAGAAGTGCGCGACTACCTGTCTCGTATCACAGGCCGTGAGATTGATTCGTCGGTCACGCTGCTACCTCCGTTTTATGTGGATTACGGGAAGAACATCCGCATAGGGAAAGGTTGCTGGATACAGCAGGGATGCACTTTCTTTGACAGGGGTGGCATCACGTTGGGCAACGGCGTGTTCATCGCCCCGAAAGTGAACCTTATCACCATCAACCATGACCCTAATCCGGACAACCGCAGTGCCACTTACGGGCGTCCCATCGTCATTGAAGACAAAGTATGGATAGGCATCAATTCCACTATCCTGCCCGGTGTGACCATTGGTTACGGTGCCATTGTAGGGGCAAACAGCGTGGTGACGCACGATGTGCCGCCGATGACGGTAGTAGGAGGCAATCCGGCGAAGGTCATCAAAGAAATTAAATGCAGAGCAACAACGACAAGTACAATAACCGGGGAATAGAAGGTAATGAATAAATTGATTCTGACAGGGGCATTGTGTGCGGCATTCGCTACTGTATCTGCACAGATGGTGGATGTACACAGCCACATCATTCTTCCTGAATACAGGGAAGTGCTGAAAGCACACGGGGCAGAATTGGAAGAAACTTTTCCGTTGCCTGAGTGGAATGTAGAGCGGCACATCGCTTTTATGGACAGTGCAGGCATCCGTACCGCTGTGCTGACCATGCCAGCTCCACAACCTTATTATGGCGATGCGGGGGAAAGCGCTGCATGTATCCGCAGAGTGAACGAGGTTTCTGCAGAAATAAAACAGCGATACCCTGAAAGATTCAAGTTCTGTGCCTCACTGCCGTTGCCGGATGTGGAGGCTGCCATACGGGAAGCGGTGTATGCACTCGATACGTTAGGGGCCGATGGTGTGAAACTAGCGACCAACAGTCGCGGGCAGTACTTGGGGGATGAGGCATTGGACCCGTTGATGGAAATCCTGAACGAGCGTCATGCGGTCGTTATCCTCCATCCGCATCGTCCCACGCCTTATCCGAAGGAAATCATAGCCACCACACCGCTGGCGATGTATGAATATCCGGCGGAGACCACTCGTGCCGTGGTGAACATGCTGGCACGAAATGTATTGGTGCGCTATCCGAACCTGAAAGTGGTTGTGCCCCATTGCGGTTCGTTCCTGCCGTTGGCTTTACCTCGCATGAAATCCATTCTCCCGGCAATGGTGAAGCAGGGCTATATGCAGCCGATAGATTGGGAAGGCAACCTTTTGCGCCTTTATTTCGATCTGGCGGGCAACCCGACCATGGAAATCTTGCGCTCGCTGCTTACCCTCACCACGCCCGACCACATTCTTTACGGCTCGGACTATCCTTACCTGCCTGATGCCGTGCTGAAAGCCAACCTGCAAAGGCTGAAGCAGACGCTTGCTTCTGATAAGGAACTTGCCGGATATGCCGACTTGTTTCTGTGGAAGAATGCGGATGGCTTGTTTGTTAAGTGTGCAGCTGCTGGCAGTATTCGGAAGGAGTGATGCCTTCTTGCTTCTTGAACATGCGACTGAAATGCTGGGGATATTCAAAGCCGAGTCTGTCGGATACCTGCGATACGGTTTCGCCCGCTGCCAGTCCGTTCTTGGCCAGCCGGATGATGAATCGACGGATGTGATTGCTTGCCGTATCGCCAGTGGTTTTCTTGATGACGTCGCCGAAATAATTGGGTGACAGGCACAGCTTGTCGGCACAATACTGCACGCTAGGCAGGCCGAGGGTCAGCTGTAGTTTGTCTTCAAAATAATCGCGAAGCAGATGGTCGAAACGGACGAGAATGTCGGAGTTCTCTACCTTACGAGTCAAGAACTGGCGGTTGTAGAACCGTTGGCAGAAGTTGAGCATCAGTTCGATGTAGCCTACAAGGATGGTGTTCTGTAGCTCGTCTGGCTTTTTGAACAACTCGTCTTGTATCTGGCGCATGAGAGAGATAAGGATGTCATGCTCCTCATCTGTCATGTGCAGGGCTTCATTGACACGGTAGTCGAAGAAAGAATATTCCTTGATGTGCTTTTCGAGTGGAAAGCCGTGCAGCAGGTCGGGATGGAACAGGAGTGCCCAACCCGTAATAGATACCTGTTCGCCGTTGTCTTCCTTGCCTCCCACTTGTCCGGGTGCCACGCACAGCAGCGTACCTTTGTGGTAGTCATACTTGCCACGGCCATAATCCAAGGCTACATCGGCATCGTCCCGCAGGAACAGTCCGTACACACTGTAATTGTTCAGGCTGTGACGTATGGGGGACACCTCGGCATAGTCTACCACGCAAACAAATGGATGTTTCGTGACGCAGCCGAGGTAATTCCCGTAATCATTGACATTTCTTACTTTCAATATAGTGCTCATACTCTTTCTTGTTATGTCTATACAAAAATAAAGTATTTAACTGACAATGTTTTATGCAGGTTGTAAATTCTGTAAAAATGGTATATTCTGCCAACTTATGGTTACGGGATTTTCGTTCATCACGATGTATTTTTGCATTTAGATAAATAACAGGAAATTATGAGAAAAGTAATCAGTATCATAGCCTTCGTGCTGGCAAGTAGCTTGTCCATGATGGCACAAACAATAAACCATAGTATGAATAGAATAGAAGTATGCAAACAGAATTACCATACGCTGTTCGGCGGGGAAGTTTTGACCGGACAGGGTACAGACCCGGAAATGATAGATATTTTGCAGAAGTTTATCTTCGGCGAGGTATTTCAAACGGGCAACCTTACCTTGAAACAGCGTGAAATGATTACCTGCATCACCCTTGCTACCATGCAGACACTTCCGCAATTGAAAGCCCATGCAGGGGCGGCACTTAATGTCGGAGTTACTCCTGAAGAGCTGCGAGAGGTGATGTACCTCACTGCACCGTTTATTGGTTTTCCAAAAATGTTGAATGCCATGTCTACGGTGAATGAAGTGTTTCAGGAGCGGGGCATCTCTTTGCCGTTGGAAAAGCAAGGCACGGTGACGGAGGAAACCCGCCATGCGACGGGCAAGGCCATTCAGGACCGACTCTATCCCGGCGGTATCGCTTCGGTGATGGAAGGATTGCCCGGTGACATGGGCAAGCAGGTGGAACAATTCCTCACGGATTATTTCTTTGGCGAAATATACAGCAGGGGCGCCATCGATTTGCCGACACGCGAATTGTTAGGCTATTGTGTGCTGACAACCTTGGAAGCCGAAAGCCAGCTTCGTTCGCACTATCATGGCAATCTCAACGTGGGAAACACACCCGAAACATTGACTGCTGCCGTCATCCAGTGTCTGCCGTATATCGGTTTCCCGGCGGCCATCAAGGCGTTGCGCATCATCAAGGAAGAATATTCCCGGCCGGTTCCTGCTGAAAACAACCTGGTGCGCCTGTCAAAGATTACGGTCGATTCGACCCAGTTGGAGGCCTACAATGCTTTCTTGAAAGAGGAAATCGAAGCTTCCATGCGGTTGGAACCGGGTGTATTGGCACTCTATGCCACTGCCGAGAAGGAGGCGCCGTATAATGTGACCATCCTCGAAATCTATGCCGACCGTGCGGCCTACGACAACCATTTGAAAACATCCCATTTTCAGAAATACAAGCAAGGGACACTTTCAATGGTGAAAGAATTGGAACTGGTGGATGTGAAACCCCTGATGCCGGGATTGAAAATCAAATGACGTGATTGGAATAATGGATTTTGCTTCGTATAGTATAAGAGAAAACCGGACTTTATCAGTCCAGTTCTCTCTGACGGCAGAAGCAGCCGCCGAATTTCTCGTCCACGTTTTCTACCGGCTGGCGGAAGATGCCGTACACCGAGGAGCCGGAACCGCTCATGCTGGCATAAACCGCGCCCAGGTCGTAAAGTTCGTCCTTGATGGCGGCAATTTCCGGGTATTGCAGGAAAACGCTGTCTTCAAAATCATTCTTCATGCTGTCTTTCCATGTTTCCACGGGCTGGCGGGCGATGTCCTTTAAAGAAACCTCCGGCTTGTGGGGAGTGATGTGGGCAAAGGCCTCGCGGGTGGATACGAAAATGTCCGGTTTCACCAGCACGAGGTAGCAGCCGGAAAGTGACAGACGGATGGGCTCAAAAATGTTGCCGATGCCGGTGGCAAAGACCGGCTGGTTGCGGATGAAGAAGGCACAGTCGGCACCCAGACGGGCGGCGTAAGCTTCCATTTCTTCCAGACTCAGGTTCAGGCGGAATTTCTCGTTCAGCAGCTTGATCATGAAAGCGCAGTCGGATGAACCGCCTCCCAGTCCCGCACCCGTAGGGATGTGCTTGAACAGGTGGATGTCGATGGGCGGCATCTCGTGGTCTTTTTTCAACAGTTCGTAGGCTTTCACCACCAGGTTGTCTTCCGGAGCGCCTTCAAGGGCGGTTCCTTTTACGTGGAGGGTATAAGGAGTATCATCTTTTTCTCTTCGCGTCACCTCCAGTGCGTCTTGCAAGTGGATGGGATAGAAAATGGTTTCCAGGTTGTGGTAACCATCGGCGCGTTTTTCAGTAATATTCAAGCCAAGGTTTATTTTGGCATTTGGAAAGGTAATCATAGTGTCGTTTGTTTTGTTTGTTTTTTGTTGCTCAAATATACACGAAAGTTTTTAGAAAAATGGGATTCACGGAAAAAATCGTATCTTTGCCCCACTTAAAAAAACAAACTAATGGCAGAACCGAGAAGAAATACACGTGTGGCAAAAACGGCCAAGACCAAGCCGATGGATGAGTACGGGCATCTGCAACCGCAGGCTCCTGAACTGGAGGAGGCGGTGCTGGGTGCGCTGATGATTGAAAAGGATGCATATTCGCTGGTGAGCGAGATTCTTCGCCCGGAATCGTTCTACGAGCACCGGCACCAGCTGATTTATGCGGCCATCACCGACCTGGCCATCCAGCAGAAACCGATTGATATCCTGACCGTGACGGAACAGTTGCGGTCACGCGGCGACCTGGAAGAGGTGGGTGGACCGTTTTATATCACGCAGCTGAGTGGTAAGGTGGCGTCGTCGGCCCACATTGAATACCATGCCCGTATCATTGCCCAGAAGTTTCTGGCGCGTGAACTGATTTCTTTCACGAGCAGCATACAGACCAAGGCGTTCGACGAGACGCAGGATGTGGACGACCTGATGCAGGAGGCCGAAGGAAAGCTTTTCGAGATTTCTCAGCAGAATATGAAAAAGGATTACACGCAGATTAATCCGGTCATTCAGGAGGCCTACGAGATGTTGCAGAAGGCAGCGGCCCGTACCGACGGTCTGAGCGGACTTTCAAGCGGTTTCCATCAGTTGGACAAGATGACTTCGGGTTGGCAGAATTCCGACCTGATTATCATTGCGGCCCGTCCGGCCATGGGTAAGACGGCGTTCGTGCTTTCCATGGCGAAGAACATGGCGGTGAACAACAAGGTGCCGGTGGCGTTGTTCTCGCTTGAAATGAGCAATGTGCAGCTGGTGAACCGTCTGATTGTGAACGTCTGCGAGATTCCGGGTGAGAAAATCAAGAGCGGTCAGCTGGCGCCTTACGAGTGGGGACAGCTTGACTACAAAATTAAAGAATTGTATGACGCCCCGTTGTATGTGGACGATACGCCGTCATTGTCCGTATTCGAATTGCGAACCAAGGCGCGTCGTCTGGTGCGTGAGCACGGGGTGAAGATTATCATCATCGACTACCTTCAGCTGATGAATGCCAGCGGTATGTCGTTCGGCAGCCGTCAGGAAGAGGTCAGCACCATCTCGCGTTCGTTGAAGGGACTGGCCAAGGAATTGAACATTCCGATTGTGGCCCTGAGTCAGTTGAACCGTGGCGTGGAGAATCGTGAAGGTATCGACGGAAAGCGTCCGCAGTTGAGCGACCTGCGTGAATCAGGAGCCATCGAGCAGGATGCCGATATGGTATGTTTCATCCACCGTCCGGAATATTATAAGATTTATACCGACGAGAAAGGAAACGACTTGCACGGTATGGCCGAAATCATCATTGCCAAGCATCGTAACGGTGCGGTGGGCGATGTGTTGCTGCGCTTCCGTGGCGAGTATGCCCGCTTCCAGAACCCGGATGACGAAATGATTGTGCCGATGCCAGGTGAAGAGAAGCCTGCGCCGGTGCTCCGTTCGAAGATGAACAGCGGCGGGGGACAGGATTTCGTACCGCCTCTACCTTCTGACATTCCTCCGATGCCCGATAATCCGTTTGGGGCTCCGGTGCCGGATGTACCATTCTAAGAGGCAAGACTAAAATAACACAGGCGGCTCGTTTGGATGCGGGCCGCCTGTGGCGTATCTATACGGGTCGTTTCTGAATTACTGTGCAACGGTCACCCCGAATTCCTCCAGTTCCACCGTAGCGGTAGTGGCATCGGGAGTTGTAGCTTCCAGTTTGATGAACCGGACAGATTCTGCCTGCGGAAGGGTCACGGTCTGCGGCAGTGGGTTGTGCATGATGTTACTGAACTCTCCGCGGCTGATCAGTTCCTTCCATTTCTTTCCATCCTTGCTGACAGAGAACTTATAGCGGAAAGCCATGGTCGGTTTGGCTTCTGCGTTCAGGGGGGCATAGGTAAAGGCCTTGAGGGTAACGGTCTTTCCCAAATCGAGGGTCAGCGGGGAAGCCGACAGCTTTTTCCAGGAGTCTCTGGACAGGTTGTTCCAGTTGGCTGCGCTTCCTTGTTCAGCCAGCGGCTGGGCGTAGTAAGCCGCCACTTGCTGGATGTGCGCGTTCAGTCGGCTCTGGTGAATGGTGACTTTCAAGGAGTCGGTCACGGTATCAGGAAAACGTACCATGCGTTTGTAGCCCACGGTGGTTCCTTTTCCCAAAAGCTTCCAGCTGCCGTTGTCCCAGGCTTCGAGGGTGAAGTCTTCCACTCGCTGCCCTTTGGCGATGTCTTCTTGCAGCATCACTACGTTGATGGGGCTTTGGCTTTTCACGGCATAGGTGCGTGCAGCTCCCTGCGGGGCTTCCCACGGCTGGTCTCCACGGAGCACTTTGTTGTCTTTGAACGTTTCTTGGCGATAAGCGGCAAATTCTTTCAGGCGGGCCACATCGGCTTCATGAATCCGTCCCCGGCGGTCGGGAGGAATGTTCAACAGGAGGACAGAGTTGTAACCTACCGACTGGAAATAGATGTCCGACAGTTGCTTCAGACTTTTTACCTTGTCATTTTCTGTTTCATGCCAGAACCATCCCGGACGGATGGATACGTCGACTTCCGACGGATACCAGAAAAGTTCCGTGGCATCTTTCAGCATTTCGCGGCTGCCCAGGTCCTTGGCCTGGCTGTACACTTTCAGGCGGGCATTGTTCGCTTCCGAGCGGGCGTAAATTCCCGGGGTCAGTACCGTGGCGCTCCATTCGGTTTCGCGTCCGAGGCCTTTTTCGTTGCCTACCCAGCGTACGTCGTCGCCCATGATGGCCATGACGGCTTTGGGTTGCAAGCGCTGGATGGTCTTGTAGAAGGCATCCCAGTCGTAGGTTTGTTTTTTTCCGTTGGGACCTTCTCCGTTCGCGCCGTCAAACCAAACTTCGTGTACTTCTCCGTAGTTAGTCAGCAGTTCGGTCAGCTGTTCGATGAAGAATTTGTTGTAGGCAGGCGAATCGCCATAGCAGCTGGCGTTCCGGTCCCATGGTGACAGATACACACCAAATTTCATGTCGTATTTGGTACAGGCATCACGAAGTTCCTTGACCACATCGCCTTTCCCATTTTTCCAGGGAGAAGACGCGACGGAGTGAGTGGTGGTTTGGGTAGGCCACAGACAGAACCCGTCGTGATGCTTGGCGGTGAGCAGTACCATCTTGAAGCCGGCTTCTTTCAGGGTCTTTACCCATTGTTCGGCATCCAGGTCGGTGGGGTTGAACAATGCCGGATCTTCCGAACCGTCGCCCCATTCTCGGTCTGTAAACGTGTTGATACCGAAGTGCAGGAAGGCCGTCAGTTCCATTTGTTGCCAGGCCAGCTGTTGAGGTGTGGGAACCAGGCGGGCGGCCATGGATACTTTTTGCTCCAGGGTTTCATTGCCGGAAAAAGGCAGGTGCTTCACGAAATAGGCAGTGTCTTGCTGTGCGTGCATTCCTACAGGAAGCGAAAGCATGGCACATGCCGCGAGAAATTGAGGTAGTTTTTTCATAATGTGATGATTGTCGGATTGTGATTTCATTTCATAATAGGGAAACTGTCGCTGAATTTGATTCAATGGAACGCTCCCCGAATATTTATTGAGTAAAAGTAATATAACTTGTTCAATTTTCTGCCATTTCAGCGAATAAAAGCGGTTTGTATAAGAATTTTTATGTTTGAAGAATAAGATTTTCGTTTGGGAAAAATACCTGTCGTTTGCAAAATGAGGATATAAATATTGGATAAGAGGAGGTTCCCGATATTGGAAATGAACGAGTAAGGGTGGGGCATACGGGTCATGCATTCTGCTTTTTGACTTAGGAGTGTTGAATATTTGTTAGGCTAATTCTTTAGTATTCAGTTGAAATTAAAGCAATCTGTGGATTTTATTAGAATATTCCATCTAATTTTTATAACTTTGCGCATCATTCTTAGGAAATTATAAATAACAACAATATGAATATCTCTTATAACTGGCTGAAAGAATACGTCGACTTCGACCTTACCCCGGACGAAGTGGCAGCCGCACTGACTTCCATCGGTCTGGAGACTGGGGGAGTGGAAGAAGTTCAAACCATCAAGGGGGGATTGGAAGGCCTTGTGGTAGGCGAGGTGCTGACTTGCGAACCGCATCCCAATTCCGACCACATGCATATTACCACCGTCAACTTGGGACAGGGAGAACCTGTACAGATTGTCTGCGGTGCGGCTAACGTGGCTGCCGGACAGAAGGTCATCGTAGCCACACTGGGTACGAAACTATACGACGGCGACCAGTGCTTTACCATCAAGAAGTCCAAACTCCGTGGCGTGGAGTCAAACGGTATGATTTGTGCCGAAGATGAAATCGGCGTGGGCACAAGCCACGAAGGTATCATTGTATTGCCGGACGATGTGGTTCCGGGTACACCCGCCAAGGATTACTATAATATCAAGAGTGAATATGTACTTGAAGTGGACATCACTCCGAACCGTGCCGATGCCTGCTCACACTATGGGGTAGCCCGCGACTTGTATGCATGGCTTATCCAGAACGGACACAAGGCTACATTGAAGCGTCCGTCGGTCGATGCATTCCAGGTAGACAATCATGACATGAACATCGACATTGTGGTGGAAAATACCGAAGCCTGCCCGCGTTATGCCGGAGTAGCTATCAAGGGAGTGACGGTGAAGGAAAGTCCTGAATGGTTGCAGAACAAGCTCCGTCTGATTGGGGTGCGTCCGATTAATAATATCGTCGATATTACCAACTACATTCTGCATGCCTACGGTCAGCCGATGCACTGCTTCGATGCCGACAAGATTAAGGGTGGCAAGATTGTGGTGAAGACTTGTGCCGAAGGAACTCCGTTCGTGACACTGGACGAAGTGGAACGTAAATTGTCCGATAAGGACCTGATGATTTGCAACGCGGAAGAACCGATGTGTATCGCCGGTGTGTTCGGAGGTCTGGATTCTGGTACTACCGAAACTACTACCGACGTGTTCCTGGAAAGTGCTTACTTCCATCCTACATGGGTGCGTAAGACTGCCCGCCGTCACGGATTGAGCACCGATTCTTCTTTCCGTTTCGAACGTGGTATCGACCCGAACATCACTATCTATGCCTTGAAGGAAGCCGCTCTGCTGGTGAAGGAACTGGCGGGAGGTGAAATCGCTTCTGAAATCAAGGACAACTATCCGCATCCGATTGCTGATTTCCCGGTAGAGCTTTCTTACGACTATGTCAACTCACTGGTGGGTAAGGTGATTCCGGTAGAAACCGTGAAGAGCATCGTTACCAGCCTGGAGATGAAGATTGTGAATGAAACGGCGGAAGGTCTTTCGTTACTGGTTCCTCCTTATCGGGTGGATGTACAGCGTCCGTGCGACGTGGTAGAAGATATTCTCCGTATTTATGGATATAATAATGTGGAAATCCCCACTACGCTGAAGTCCAGCTTGAGCGTGAAGGGAGAAGTAGACAAGTCGGTGAAACTGCAGAACCTGGTCGGCGAACAGCTGGTGGGTTGTGGTTTCAATGAGATCCTGAACAACTCACTGACCGCTGCGGCTTATTATGACGGACTGGAAACGTTCAAGCCGGAAAACTTGGTGCGTGTGATGAATCCGTTGAGCAACGACTTGAACGTGATGCGTGCCACACTGCTTTTCGGCGGTCTGGAAAGCATCCAGCACAATGCCAACCGCAAGAATGCCGACTTGAAGTTCTTCGAATTCGGTAACTGCTATCACTTCCATGCCGAGAAGAAGAATCCGGAAAAGGTACTGGCTGCCTATTCGGAAGAATTGCACATGGGCTTGTGGCTGACTGGAAAGCGGGTAAGCAACTCTTGGGCACATGCCGATGAAAATTCATCAGTATATGAATTGAAGGCTTACGTGCTGAATATCTTCCGTCGTCTGGGGGTAAACTTCGGAGGACTGGTATTCGGAAATCTTTCGGACGACATTTACTCGGTAGCTATTTCCGTACACACTCGTGGCGGTAAGCTGCTGGCTACCTTCGGTGTGGTTTGCAAGAAGATTCAGAAGGCGTTCGACATTGACCATGAAGTATATTATGCCGACTTGAACTGGAAGGAACTGATGAAGGCTATCAAGAACAATGTGGTAAGCTACAAGGAAATCTCCAAGTTCCCGGCTGTAAAACGTGACTTGGCTTTGCTGATTGACAAGAAGGTACAGTTTGCTGAAATCGAAAAGATTGCTTACGAAACCGACAAGAAGCTGCTGAAGTCTGTTGAATTGTTCGACGTGTACGAAGGCAAGAACCTGGAAGCCGGCAAGAAGAGCTATGCCGTAAGCTTCATGCTTCAGGATGAAAATGCCACACTGAACGACAAGCAGATTGACAAGTTCATGCAGAAGCTGATTGGCAACCTGCAGAACAAGCTGGGAGCTGTGCTTCGGTAAGATAAAGACCTGAATGATGCGTTACGATATTCAACCAGATTATCACCTGAAAGTTAAGCGGAGATGTCTGACGGCATTCTCCGTGGGCTTGGTGCTTGCGTTTCAGGCCGTAAGAGTCCTTTGGGATTTTTCTCTCAATGCGCCATGGAAGAATGGATTGGCCATTGTGGGCGGTTTGGGATGCTTACTGATTAGCGGAATAGGGTACTGGAAATACTGGAAGCTCATTCAGCATAATAAAAAGAGAACTCATTAAAAATAAATTTAAAAATATCATCCAATGGGAAGAGCGTTTGAATATAGAAAAGCTACAAAATTGAAAAGATGGGGTCACATGGCGAAGACTTTCACTCGTCTGGGTAAACAAATTGCAATTGCAGTAAAAGCTGGTGGTCCGGAACCGGAAAACAACCCGGCTTTGCGTTCGGTAATTGCTACTTGTAAGCGTGAAAACATGCCGAAGGATAACATCGAACGTGCCATCAAGAATGCAATGGGTAAAGACCAGAGCGATTACAAGAGCATGACTTACGAAGGATACGGTCCTCACGGAATTGCCGTATTCGTAGATACTTTGACTGACAACACGACTCGTACCGTAGCCGATGTACGTTCTGTATTCAACAAGTTCGGAGGTAACTTGGGTACTACAGGTTCACTGGCCTTCTTGTTCGATCACAAGTGTGTGTTCACTTTCAAGAAGAAAGAAGGCATTGATATGGAAGAACTGATTCTGGACTTGATTGACTACAACGTAGAAGACGAATTCGATGAAGATCTGGAAGAAGGAACTATCACTATCTACGGTGATCCGAAGAGCTATGCGGCTATCCAGAAACATCTGGAAGAATGTGGCTTTGAAGATGTCGGTGGTGATTTCACTTACATCCCGAACGACTTGAAAGACGTGACTCCGGAACAGCGTGAAACTATCGACAAGATGGTAGAACGTCTGGAAGAGTTCGACGATGTACAGACCGTATATACTAACATGAAACCGGAAGAAGACGCTGAATAAGCTTTTTCTTGAAAGATAATGACGGAACGGAGTATCCGGCCGGAATAAACCGGCAAGCGGTGCTCCGTTCTCTTTTTATGTCTAACTCGAATAGAATGTGATGGCGATGAAATATAGTTATCGTACGATGGGAACATGTAGTTCTCAGATTGATTTTGAGGTAGAGAATGGCGTACTGAAAGATGTGCGTTTCATGGGAGGTTGTAACGGAAATCTGAAAGGAATTTCCGCTTTAGTAGAAGGAATGAAGGTGGATGAGGTGATTGCTCGTCTGGAAGGTATCCGTTGTGGCGGGAAACCGACTTCTTGTCCCGACCAGCTCTGCAAGGCTTTGCGGGAAACTATGGATTAACCTATAAAAAGTAGACTAAACAGCCTTACGGGGCTGTTTTTTCAACGGTTTTGAAATTGTTTGCAACAGTATTGAAAGAAGTGTCTTTCAGTGGCAGACTATCTTTGCAGAGAAAAGAATAGTATATGCCATGAAAAATAATTTGCAAAAGATTTTTGTAATCGTATGGGGGCTCTGTCTGAGTGTGATGAGTGTTTCCGGACACTCGGAGCAAAAGTGTATCCATGAGAATGTGCGGACAGTGCCTTACCCTCAGGAGAAAACTCCTTTATATATTAACCCTTCTGCTTTATTTGTTCCTTATTCTTTGAAAGGGGAAGATAAGCTTCAGTTTGCACTTTCTTCGGATGCAAGTTTTCCTGTGCATTCCACTTTTCTTTCTTCTCCTAAACCCTGGTGTATGTATAATCCGCACCGTACACTTTCCCCGGGTGCATGGTTCTGGAAATATCGTCGGGTGAGTAGGGAAGGTGTGTGTGCTGAGTGGAGTAAAGTATATCGTTTTGTGGTAGGTGAGGACGTTCCTCGTTTTGTGACTCCACCTTTTCAGACTTTTCTTTCGAATATTCCAGAATTGGGAAACCGGATTTATTGCTACTTGTCGGATAGTTTGGCTTCGGCAAGAAAGAATGTGTATGCGCATCCTGAATTTAATGATATGATAGCCCAGGCACGTATGGGACTGGCATTTAATCTGTCAACGGATACCGATCCTTATGGAAAGGTGAGTGAGATGGCAGAATTGAGTGTCAGACTGCACACGGCTTATCTGCTTTTGCAACGTCCTGTATATGCGAAGAAAATGGTACAATACGTGCGCTGGCTCCTGAAGGCACGTTTGGATGATAAACGACTTGAAAATGACTTCTTTGCCGGTGACTTAGCTTTTCTGCTGGCAAATACTTATGAGACTTGTTATACGTTTTTTACACCGAAAGAACGGGATGAGATACAACGCCTGGTGATGCAGGTGTTCCGTGTGTATCGTTCCCGTTTGTTCGGGCATGAAGAGAATCATGTGTTTGACAACCATTTCTGGCAGTTCCCGGTACGGAAATTCATGCAAGCCGCTTTGGTATTTTATGACAAAGAGCCCCTGGCTATGGAATATTTGGAATATCTGTATGAGGTCTGGACAAGCAAGGCACCGGCCTCCGGTTTCAACAGAGATGGAAACTGGCACAATGGAACCAGCTATTTTAGTGCCAATGCGGTGACTCTGTATTACATGGCTTCCCTGTGTTCTTATCTGACAAAGACCGATTTTATGAGTCATCCTTGGTACCAGAATGCGGGGAAGGGATTGGTGTATAGCTGGCCTCCACGCTCCATGTCTGCCGGATTTGGCGATGGGCATGAAAAGACCAACGACCAGCCTTTGCGCATACGGAGTGGATTTGCTGATTTCCTGGCCCGCGAAAAACAAGATGCTTATGCGGCATGGTATTCTTCCATTAATCAGAAATATGAAACAGATTACGAGTTTCGTCTTTATCGTATGGTGAGTGGAAAGCTCCGTCCGGCATCTTCTTCTTTGCCGGCAAATGCCCCTAAAGCCGTTTGGTTTCAAGATACCGGTGAAGTGATAGCCATAGACTCTTTGGCCGATTGTACTCGCGGCATGTATCTGAGTTTCCGTTCCAGTCCGTTTGGTTCTGGAAGTCACACTCATTCTAACCAGAACGCCTTTAACTTGCATTATAACGGAGTACCGGTTTATCGTTCGAGCGGTTATTACTTGAACTTTAGTGATAGGCATAATATCTTGTCTTATCGGCATACTTGTGCTCATAATACGCTGCTTGTGGATGGTATCGGACAGGGATTTACCACAAAAGCCTACGGAAACGTGACTCGGATGCTTCACGGAGAACATATTACTTATTGTTTAGGGGATGCTTCTCATGCTTATGGTGGGGTAAGTGAATATCCTATGTGGCAGAAAAATTTTGAGGCTGCAGGATTGGAACAGACTCCGGAATATGGCTTTGGAAAAACTCCTCTGACCAAATATCTCCGTCATATTCTGGTTTTGCGTCCAGGAATTGTGGTAATCTATGATGAGATGGAAGCCAGTCGGAAAGTCCGGTGGGAATGGCTCCTTCATAGTCCGGTTCGCTTTCAGATAGATGCTTCTTCGAATACCCTGGTGACTCCTCATCCGGAAGGAGGTTTTGTCTCCACGGCCCGTTTGTTTGCTACGGAAGCTTGTGAAATATCCCAATGTAATGAGTTTCAGGCTGCTCCCAATCCTGATTTGGCCATTCGGGGAGAAACACTGGAAAATTATTGGCATTTAACGGCTTCTTTTAGTCCCCGTAAGGCCAATCGTCTGCTGACGATAATCACCTTAGATGAAGAAAGTGGCAAAAGTCATGTTGTTTCCGGAGGAAAAGATGGAAAGCTGATGGTAGATGGCTGGCGTATATTTGCAGAACTGGATGTCCGGAAATCCGCTGCATTGACGGTGGAAAACGCCTCAACCGGGGTCGTGTTTAGCTACGGTGACAAAGATTGCCTCATCGAGGGAGAGACTTATCATCGTAAGGCGAAGGGTACCACGGTGTTGTATGACAGAATCAATGGGGTATGGAAGTGTGAAGAAGTGGCAGACCGTCCGGCATTGCCGACTACTTGTGCTGAAGAATAATAATTTAGAATAGATACATAATATCATGAGAACAACGACATTTTTATCATTTGTACTGGCGGGTGTGGTTTTTACTTCGTGTCAACCTTCTACGAAGAGAGAGGCCTGGATAGAAAAAGCACTCGATGTAGCCTCTTACCAGCTGAATCTGACAGCGGAAGAAATGAAAGATTCTGTCAAAATGCCCCGCTCTTTGTGGACAGGTTATACAGTCGATTTTCTGGAAGAACAGCTGGAACGCGAATCTGCTACCTTTGCCGATTCCTTATGGCCTAATCCGGCAAAAGAAAAGCTGGGAACGCTTCGTAGTTGTGATATATATGACTGGACAAGCGGTTTCTTTCCCGGCAGCCTTTGGTATGCTTATGAACTTACCGGGAATGAACGCTTGAAGGAAGAAGCCATCCGTTATACCAACCGGCTTTATCCAGTCCGTAAATACAGAGACAATCATGACATAGGTTTTATGATGAATTGCAGTTACGGAAATGCTTTACGATTGGCTCCGAATGATTCTATCATATCCGTATTGTCAGAAACCGCCGATAATCTGTGTTCACGTTTTAATGTACAGATTGGCTGTATTCGTTCCTGGGATTTCGGTACATGGAATTATCCCGTCATCATTGACAACATGATGAATCTGGATTTGCTTTTTCATGTCAGCAAGCTAACCGGTGATATGCGTTATCGTCAGGTGGCCATACAGCATGCCCGTACGACAATGAAACATCATTTTCGTCCGGATTATACTTCCTATCATGTGGTGAGTTATAATGCTGACGGTACGGTGGAAAAGCGTCAGACACACCAGGGAAAAAACGATGAATCTGCCTGGGCCAGAGGACAAGGATGGGCTGTGTATGGCTATACTGCCTGTTTCCGTGAAACAGGAGATACTTTATTCTTGCAAGAAGCAGTACATGTGGCCGATATGATTAGAAAACGCAATACAGCTCCCGACCTGATTTGTTATTGGGACTTTGATGCACCGGTGAAAGCAGATACTCCTCGTGATGCTTCGGCTGCTGCCGTGATAGCCTCGGCTTTCCTGGAGCTTAGTACGTTCGTACCCAATGGTGAGGTTTATTTTAATTACGCCGAAACTATATTGAAGAATCTTTCTGGTCCGGCTTATCTGGCCCAAAAAGGAACAAACGGAGGTTTTATACTGATGCATTCCGTAGGCTCTCTTCCACACGGTTCGGAAATAGATACTCCGTTGAATTATGCAGATTATTATTATCTGGAGGCCCTGAAACGCTATCTGGACTTAAAAAATAAACCTTTTTGAAAGAAGATAAAACGGATTTAAAACCGATATTGGGGTAAACAACCTACTTTTGTGGTGATGATCATAACTGAAATTTAAGTATTATGAGAAATATAAGAATAGTTGTTAGTTTTCTTTTGCTTTGTCTGGGACATGCTATGCTTCTCGCGCAAACATTGACCATTACAGGAAAGGTAGTGGATGAAGAAGGCCTGGAGGTTATCGGTGCCAATATTCGTGTGAAGGGCAACGCCTCGGTAGGTACGATTACCAGCCTGGATGGCACATATTCTATTCGTGCGGGAGCAAAAGACGTGTTGCAATTCTCTTACATTGGTATGGCTTCACAGGATATACCGATCAAGGGAAGGACGAAGATTGATGTGCAGTTAAAGCAGGATAACAAAGTGCTGGATGAGGTGGTTGTAATCGGATATGGCACCTCCAAGCGGAGTGACTTGACCGGCTCGGTTGTTTCGGTAAAAAGTGATGACTTGATGAAAACGCCGACTTCGGATGTTACACAGGCTTTGGCGGGACGGGTGGCCGGTGTACAGGTTACCCAGTCAGAAGGAGGTCCCGGTTCCTCCATTTCCATCCGTGTGCGTGGTGGTATCTCCATTACCCAGAGTAATGAACCTTTGTATGTCATTGATGGTTTCCCTAGTGAAGATGGAATGGCAGAGCTGGATCCAGGTGAGATTGAATCCATTGATATTTTGAAGGATGCTTCGGCGACGGCCATCTATGGTGCCCGTGGAGCTAATGGAGTCGTGGTGATTACTACGAAGAACGGAGGGAAGGAAGATTCCAGGCTGTCTGTCAGCTTTGACTCGTATATTGGTTTTGCCAAGATTGCCCGTAAGCTTCCGGTGCTTTCCTCCGAAGAGTTTGTGACACTGGATTATGAGCGAAACCTGTATCTGAATGGAGAAGAAGGAGTCACACGTTTTCAGAATGTGTATGGCTCTTTTCGGGAAATTCAGGAGAACTATGCGGAGCGAGGGATAGACTGGCAGGAGGAAGTGCTCGGACGGACTACTACCAGCCAGAATTACCGCGTCAACATCTCCGGAGGAAATAAGAATACGAGTTACAGCCTGGGCTATGCGTATTTTAAGAACCTGGGTGCCATGGTGTATAGTGGAGATGAAAAACATAATGTATCTTTGAATTTGTCTCATAAAGGAAACAAGCGACTGTCGGTGAATGCCAGGGTAAATTTTACGCAGTCCAAGGTATATGGCATGGGAACTTCCGAAGGAAATGCCAGATTCAATAAGATGGAGCAGATTCTTCAGTCGCGTCCTGTGGCAGGAATTAATGGAACGGAAGAAGAGTTGCTGCAAGGAGAAGATCCGTTGTACGTGGATGATGAGTCGAATCCGATGCAGAATCCTTTGATTTCTGCCCAGCAGGAGCAGGATGACCGTATGACACGTACCTTTCAGTTGAATGGTGGATTAAACTATCGGCTTGGGAAACGCTGGTTTTTCAGAAGTACCATAGGTACACGTTACCAGATTCTGCGCCGTGACCGTTTTTATGGAGAACTGTCTTCAACTGCCAAGCGTTCCAGTATTAACGGGAGCATTCAGTACTCGGAGAATGGAAGTTTTCAGACATCCAATGTGCTGAATTATGAATATAAGACAAAAAAACAGAAATTTACGGCCATGTGGGGACAGGAATGGGTGTCACGCTGGACACGCTGGGTTGTCTCTTCAGCCACGAACTTTCCCAATAATGACATCGGACTGGATGACATGAGCCTGGGTACTCCGGGTTCAATTACTTCCAACGTGAATTATGATGATAAGTTAATCTCATTTTTTTCTCGTCTGAACTACAATTGGGGGGAGCGTTATTTGCTGACAGCTACCATACGTGCCGATGGCTCTTCTAAATTTAGTGCCAATCATAAATGGGGATTCTTTCCTTCCGTATCGGCTGCCTGGCGGTTGAGCGAAGAAGAGTTTATCAAGAAACTGAATTTGTTTTCTGATTTGAAGTTGCGTGCCGGCTACGGATTGGCCGGAAATAACCGTATTGCGAGTTATGCTTCCTTGAATCTTCTGAAGTCGGCCAGCTATCCAAGCGGAGAAACCGTATCGCCTGGTTATGCACCTTCGGGTATACCAAGTGTAGAACTGCAATGGGAGTCAAACAAAACATTGAACGTGGGATTGGATATGGGCTTCTGGGGGCAACGTCTCATTATTTCTCCGGAATTCTATCTGAACAAAAGTTCTCATTTGCTGCTGAACTCCAAAGTTCCGTCTTCTTCCGGTTATACGACTATGTTGCGTAACGTAGGAAAGACCCGAAATATCGGTATGGACCTGACCATTTCTTCGGTAAATATTCAGCGAAAGAATTTTACCTGGTCCACAGACTTCAATTTGTCGTATAATAAGAACCGCATTGAGGCTTTGTCAGGTGAAGATTATTTTCTGGAAGAAGCACAGTTCGGATTCAATCAGAACACCCATAAGATTGAGGTAGGTCGTCCTGTCGGACAGTTCTATGGCTTTAAGACCATTGGTTTGTATCAGGTGGATGACTTTAATTATGATGCTTCCACTCAGACCTATACGCTGAAAGAGAATGTGCCTTATCGTGAAGGGGTACAACCCGGTTACTGGAAGTTTGAGGATGTAGATGGAAACGGCATTATAAACGACAATGACCGTACGGTGATTGGAAATGCCAATCCCGATTTCTATGGAGGATTGAACAATAGTTTCTCATATCGGAATTTCGATTTAAGTGTCTTCTTTACTTTCAGTTATGGAGCTGAAGTGCTGAATGCTACAAAACTGAGTAATACGTTGGCGGGTTCAACCAATAAGAACGTACTGGATGTGGCCAATAGTTCCAACCGTTGGATGACCATCGATTCTGATGGAAATGAGGTGACAGATCCGGATGTGTTGGCGAAACTGAATTCCGGTAAGACGGTTGCTTCGGTAGCCGACCTGGAGAACGGTGATTATTATGTGCATTCCTGGGCTGTAGAAGATGCTTCATTCTTGCGATTGAGTAACCTTACTTTGGGATATACATTTCCTCGGAAGTGGATAAAACCATGGGGAATCAGTAAACTGAGACTATATTTTACCGGCAGTAACCTGTTTATCTGGACTCCTTACAGCGGTTTTGATCCGGAAGTGTCTACCAAGGGAAATAACCTGACTCCCGGAGTTGATTTTGGTGCATATCCACGTAGCCGTTCGTTTGTGTTCGGATTGAATTTAACCTTATAATTAATGAAGCCATGATAAAGAGTTTGAAGATATTTTTGATGGGAGTGGGAACGCTTCTTTGGATGACAGCCTGTCAGGATACGTTGACGGAGCATCCTGATTCCTATTATGAAAAAGAAGATTTTTTCACCAGCGAGGCGAAAGCCGAGATGGGAGTCATCGGCATTTATAATGTATTGCCCACCTTGTATGGCGACAGTGAGATGGCTTTTGGTGCTTCAGACGACACGTATTACGCATCGGGTACCAATACGGATAACGCTCGACGCGACATTGCGCATTATATGTTGTCTACAACCAATAAGTACGTGGAAGCTGTTTGGCAGGCCACTTATCAGGGAATTGAACGTGCCAACTACATGATAGAAGGTATTCAGAAGATGCAAGGTTTTGCAGAAAACGAGAAACTGCAATCACTGGTGGCAGAGGCAAAATTTCTCCGTGCGTTTCTTTCATTTAATCTGGTAAAGTATTGGGGAGATGTACCTTATAAGACTACATCGACCGGAAGTTATGAGGAAGCTTATCAGCCCCGTACTTCGCGTGAGGTGATTTATGATCAGATTGTGGACGATCTGGACGATGCCAAAGAAAATATGAGCTGGGCCAATGAGACCTCTTCGCCAGAACGTGCCACTCAAGGCGCAGCCCGTGCTTTGCTGATGCGGGTATTGCTTCAGCGTGCCGGATATTCCTTGCAGATGGACGGTACAATGACTCGTCCGGAAGAAGAATTACGGCAGACTTATTTTGCAAAGGTGATAGATGAATGGGAGGCTTTCCAGGAAAACGGTTACCATGATTTCTATGAGGGAGGTTATGAGGCATTGTTCAAGTCGTTTTCAGCTGGAGAACTTCATTCGAAGGAGAGTATCTTTGAAGTGGCCTTTTATACGGTAGATGGTCGTACGGGAGCAAGGGGATATTGGGGAACGTACAACGGTCCGTTGGTCGCAGCTCCAGGAATAGAGGCTACGGAAACGGACAAGTTTATGGGGCGTGCCAATGCCTTGTTTCGCGTAATTCCGGAATGGAGAGACTTCTTTGAGGAATCGGATGTACGTCGGGATGTAATGATTTGTACGTATCAGTATGATTGGGATAAAACTCTTTACAACCATGTGAAGAAAGATAATATCAGGAATAAGAAAAACTGGTATCCTGGCAAATGGCGGAGGGAATGGATGCCTTTGGGATACAAAGACCCTAATATTACCGATGTCAATTATTGCAGCCTGCGTTATGCCGATGTGGTACTGATGGCGGCAGAGGCTTATAACGAAACGGGAGAAACTGCACAGGCCTGGAAGTTGCTTAATCGGGTACGTCAGCGTGCCGGAGCAACGGAGATAACTTCTGCTAACTATGCTTCCCTGATGAAGTCGCCGAAGGTATACGATCTTCCTTTCATAGAGGATGGAGATGAGGCCGGACGTTTTCGTACTGCACTTTATTGGGAAAGGGGCTTTGAGCTGGCTTTCGAATTACAGCGCAGATTTGATTTGTTGCGCTGGGGAGTACTGGGAGATGCCTTACAGTTGATGGCTTCAAAAACGGTGGTCAATCAGTCTGCGGAAAAATCTTTTTTGGCCGGATACAACTTTGTGTCTGGCAAACATGAGCTTTTCCCCATTCCACTGGATGAAATACAGGTGAATTATTGTCTGGAAAATAAGAATAACCCTAATTACTAAGTTGCTATGAATTATAGATTGCTTTTTATTTGTGGGGCGATGGTTCCTTTCGCAGCATGGGCGCGTCAGCATCGTCCGAACATCATTTATATCATGACCGACCAGCAGTCGGCCAACGCCATGAGCTGTGCAGGTAATGCCGACCTGCATACGCCCAATATGGATCGTCTGGCCGCTATGGGGGTGCGGTTTGAAAATGCTTATTGTTCGCTGCCTTTGAGCGGCCCTTCGCGTGCCTCTATGTTTACGGGGTATATGCCGGGTGAGGTCGGACTGACAGCCAACGGTACTCCGCTTCCCGATTCGTTGCGGACGGAGACTTTGGGGGATGTAATGAATGAAGGTGGATATACTTGTGCTTACGGAGGAAAGTGGCACGTACATACCAATTCGCTTCCATCAGCGCATGCCTTTGGTTTCGAGCGCTTGTATGAGCATAACGACTACGGGCTGGCGGAAGCCTGCGTGAAGTTCCTCCAACGGAAGCATGACAAGCCTTTCTTCCTGGTGGCTTCGTTCGACAATCCGCATAACATTTGCGAATATGCGCGGAAGCAGCCGCTTCCTTTTGCCACAATTGACGAGCCGGAAAGCATTGAGGATTGCCCGAACTTGCCGGACAACTTTTATGTCGCTCCCTATGACGCGGATGCTGTTGCCTACGAGAAGTCGTTGAAATATCGTCTGCATCCCACGCGGAGCTATACGCCCGACGACTGGCGGCGTTACCGAAACGCATACTTCCGCCTTGTGGAGGCTGTGGATGCCGAAATTGGAAAGATTGTCGACGAAATAGACCGTCAGAACTTGTGGAAGAACACGGTGATTATTTTCACCAGCGACCATGGCGACGGGCAGGGCGCACACCAGTGGAACCAGAAGTCGGTGCTTTACGAAGAAGTGGTCAACGTGCCTTTCATCGTCTGCCTGCCCGAAGGCAAGCACGCCGGAAAGGTGCTTCCTCAGCTGGTGAACAACGGAGTGGACCTGATGCCGAGCCTGTGCGACTGGGCAGGAGTGGAAGTGCCTGCCGGACGTCAGGGGGTGAACATCCGTCCGATAGTGGAAAAAGGCGATGCGTCGGTTGAAGGACAGTCGTATGTGGTTACCGAAACGGACTTCAGCGAGAACGGAGGAGGAACCATGGGATGGATGGTGCGCAGCGGAAACTACAAATACGTGCTCTACAATATGGGGCTTTACCGTGAGCAGCTCTTCGACATGACGTCCGACCGTGGCGAGATGCGCAACCTTGCCGTAGAGGAGAAGTACACGCCGGTGCTCGAGCAATACCGCCGGATGTTGGAAGAATGGATGAAAAAGCATCCGGTAAAAGGAGGGTTGCCTTATTTAAGATATATTCCAAAAGGTAAAAACTGAAAAAATTAATATCATGAGAAGGAAATACATTATGGCCGGTGCGATGCTTTACTTGTCTCTCTTGGCAGGAACGGCATCGGCAAACTCCTCGGCGCTTGTAGAGGAAACAGAAAACAGCACAGAGGTGTGGCAGGTACCTCACAAACCGAAAGGCACAAAAACCCGTCTGAAAATCCAGCCCAAGGCAGAACAGCCTGCCGCAAAGAAGGCGGACAAGCAGAAGCCGCAGGCTAAGAAGTCTGACAAGAAATCTGTTAAGAAGGTGTCTTCTTCTTCACGCTATGTGGCGATAAAGACCAATGCAGTGTACTGGGCCGGTGCCATTGCAAACATTGCGGCCGAGGTAAAGCTGCACAAGCATGTGTCGTTAGAGTTGCCGCTGGATTTCAGCCTTTGGGACATTGAGCGGGAGCACGGTGTGCGTCTCGTTCTCTTCCAGCCGGAAGCCCGCTGGTGGATGAAGGGTGTGGGTGAAGGTCATTTCGTAGGCGTGCATGCACATGTAGGAGCTTTCAACGTGAAATGGAACGAAGACCGTTATCAGGTGGCAGGCCGTCCGTTGCTCGGAGCCGGACTTACCTACGGGTATTCACTTTCGTTCGATGAGCATTGGGGTGCGGAGTTCCTCATCGGGGCCGGCTATGTCAATATGAAGTACGACCGTTTTTATAACATTGACAATGGGGCAAAGTTTGATGCCGGAACCTATAACTATTGGGGAGTGACTCGCGTGGGGGCATCGTTAGTTTACCGTTTTTAAGCACTGAAAAAGCATTATATCATGAAAAAGAATAGACTGAAAAGAGAACTCCTGCGCTGGGGAATGCTGCTGGCTTTTCCGGCACTGATGAGCAGTTGCCTGATGGAGTATCCGGAAATGACGGCAGATGGTGAGCTGGGGGTAGACCCTACATCTGTGACCGTAAAAGCGAAGATTCTGATTGACTTGAAAAGTCTGGCTGCACAGAAAACAGGCCGGCTGGCGCGTGCCGAGGATGAAGAAGCAGCCTATAGTCACCGCATTGTGGTAGCTGCGTATGAAGACCGTCAGCTGGTACAGCAGGAGGTGATTTATGAGGACCTTTCTGCCAGCAGCCGCTTGCAGACTGAGGTGCGTCTTCGTTTGCATGCCCGTCGTTACCAGCTGGTGGTGTGGGCCGATTATGTGCAGGAAGGAGAAGAACCGTTTTACGACATAGACGGTCCGGAAGGACTTGCCAGCATCATTGGTCGCGAGGGTTACACAGGGAATACGGAGTATAAGGATGCTTTTTATAGCAGTAAGGAGATTGATTTGACGGGATATAAAGACGAATGGAATGCAGAATTCCCATTGGAAGTCACTCCTGAACGTCCGCTAGCACGCTATGAACTGACAGCCACGGATGTGATGGCGTTTTTGCGGGAGTATCCTGAAGTGACGCAAGTTCGTCTGACGCTGAAATACGACGATTATTTACCCAAAGGCTTTAATGCCTTGGATGGGATTACCAAACACGCGTTTAAATATTTGCAGTATAGTCGTACGGTGTCCCTGCCGAAAGACGGAGCTACGTCACTTCCTTTGATGTTCGATTATGTATTTGCTGATTCGGAAGGAAATACTTCCGTTCCGGTCACCTTACTGGTGGAAGATGCGGATAAAGGGACACTTCTTGCCAGTTCCAGCTTCCGCCTGTCGTGTACCCAGGGAGAGAATAAAGACATTCAGTTTGATTTTCTGACAACAAGTCCGGAGGATGGAGTCGGGTTCAATCCCGGATTTGATGGAAATCAGGAAGTTGAGCTACCGGTAGAATAAAATGATTCAAACAAGCTATTTATAAAAATCTTAATATTATTATCATGAAAAAGAGTTTATTGTTTTCGGCAATGGCCCTGAGCTTAGGGTTGTTGTCATGTAATCAGGAAGATATGTCGGATGTGGAAACTGTAACCGGTACTCCGGTAACGGTGTCTGTAGAAGTCCCCGGAGTGTTGTCAGGCAGTGAATCACGTACTTTGCCTGCAGCTCCCGAAGGCCATCAGCTTCGTTGTATTATGGTAGTAGATTATAATACGGCAGCAGATGTGCGTATGGAGCAGGTAGCCGGAGAGACGATGGTCAACGAGAAGTTCCGTTTTACCTTTACTCCGGCAGAAGAAGATTATACCTGTCTTTTCTGGGCTGACTATGTGGATGGAACAACAGAGTCGGATGGTAAGTATACCGACAAATATTATAATACGGCCGATTTGACCAACGTGACCTATAAAGTTTCAGACAACACTTTGTTCAATAATCCTGCTTGCGATGCCTTCTTTGGCAAGAGTCTGGCAGGTTCTCCCAATGCCGTGTTGAAGCGTCCGTTTGTGAAACTTTCTTTCAAAGACCAGAAACATGAAACTGTGCAGACTACTTCTCCACTGAGCGTGACTTATACTGTACCTTCAGGTTTCAGTGTGAAAGATAACACGGTTTCTGGAAGCAGCAATCAAGAAATCAAACTGACTGCATCAGCTCCAGCTGATAAAGATAACGATATTTGGTTCTATAATTATGTATTCGCTCCTGCAAATGTGAATAAGTTGCCTGGTGATATTCTGATGACGGTAGGTGAGGACGATGTGATGATTAAAACAGCCTCACTGGTGCTGACTCAGAATTACGATATTACGGCAAATATCGATTTTGCATCGGGCGATGGCAATGTAGATGTGGATGTAGATATTGATGACGAGTTTAATGACCCTGATGCACCTAAGGTAGGCCAGTTTATGCAGAAAGACGGTACTTTCTCTGATATATATAGTGCGGAAAATTCCATTGCCATTGTGTTTGCCGCAGGTCCTAAAGGAGGTGATGTGGCAACGAATTACGGACAACCAGATGGTACGAAGATATGGGGGTATGCCATGGGGTTGAACAGTGTGAAACGTGCTGCTTTGACTACAGCTGAGACACCACTTGACTTAATCAGTTATGGAATCGCATCTCCATGGGCTGCAGACGATTATAATGGATATGTATATACACAACAGTTGGAGGCTGCAACAGCTAGTTTAGGAACAGAGTTGATGCCAGCATATAATGAATGGAAAACAACTAATTCAGTGGCTGAAATAACGAATGTCAGTGGTTGGTATATTCCATCGGCTCGTCAGTTATTGGATGTAATGGGAATGACTTTAGGATATGCTGGAGGAGAAGGTATAGATGTTGTTGCTCAAAATGAACAGTTTGCATCACGTTTAGCTGATTTGATGAATGAAGGAAAATCGTCCTGGTTTGGAACTCATACTTCTGCCTCTAATGTGATGTCTAGTTCTGTAAATACAGGTGGCCAGATTATGGCTGTACAGACAAGCTATGCAGATGGAAAGGAAACTATCTCAAAAGCATTAGGAGTAAATGTAAATGAAAAGGCTTCTACATTTGCCATCCGTCCTGTTCTTACCATATTTAATAAATAGTATCACTTCAAATAAATATTATTTATCAGGAGTGCTTTTTCGTTGTGGTGTTCTGTTTTGGGCAGGCGGCACAGGAGAAAGCACTCTTTGTTTTTAATGAATTTTTATAGGATATGATGAAGATGAATTTTTTATATTGGACATTGGGATGCTTTTGTCTGTTAGGGTATGCTTGTGCAGATGAGGAGGTACCCGCTGCTTCACCAGAAGAAGCCCAGGAAGTTGAAATGCCCGAGGCTTGGCATGACAAGACACGTACGCAGCCTTATCCCAAACTTTCCAATGAGTTATATTTGAATCCGCCTCCATTGATTGTGCCTCAGTCACTGAAAACAGGTGCTTTCCTTCGGTTTGCATTGTCGCAGGATGCCGGTTTTCCCGAAGCATCTACGCAACTTTCAGAACAACAGGAATGGTGCATGTTCAATCCTCATGTGAAACTTGCTCCGGGACGCTGGTTCTGGCGTTACCGGAATGTGTCTGAAGATGGGAAAGAAGAAGCATGGAGTGAACCCATTGAATTTGAGGTAAAGGAGAAAACGCCAGTTTTTGTGACTCCTGCATTTGAGGATTTTCGTCAGGGACTTCCTCTGCGTCATCCTCGGTTGTATTGTTTTCTCGATCCGAAGATAGATGAGGCTCGTCGCCACGTGACATCCCACGAAGAATATCAGGCACTGAAAAATCGCGCGGAGAATGCCTTGCAAGCCGATTATGAGTCGTTGATTGCACCGTATAGCGCCTCCCACATGGAAACGGTGGCAGCCAATGTGGAATATCTTTATCAGGCCTTTCATCTGACTCAGCGTGGAAACTATGCGCAGAAGATGGAAGAAATCCTGAATGTGCTGCTGGAGCATCCTTTCACGGATACGGAATTGTTTGCTGGGAATTTTGCTTCTACGGACATTGCCTATAGTTTCCTGGCTCCCTATGACATGTTGTATGACAAGTTGGGAACGGATGTACGCAGTCGGGTTGAAGAACAGCTGTGGCGGGTGGCCACGTATTATTTTGACGCTTATTGCGGCATGCAGGAAAATCATATTTTCGACAACCATTTCTGGCAGCAGAATATGCGTGTATTGTTTCAGATTGCTTTTTGCCTGTATGACAAGAGTGAGTATGCCGCACAGGCTTTACGTATGTTGACGTACTATTATGAGTTATGGACAGCCCGTGCTCCGGCTTCCGGATTCAATCGCGATGGAGCTTGGATTAACGGAACGGGATATTTTGAGGCGAATGTCCGTACGTTGTTTTATATGCCCATGTTACTTTCGTATGTGTCGCGTGCCGACTTTCTGCAACATCCCTGGTATCAGCAAGCCGGGCAGTCGATGGTTTATAGCTGGCCGCCTTCTTCGAAAAGTGCCGGATTTGGAGATGGCAGTGAGAAGAGAGAGGAACCAGGAAGACTGCGTGCTGCTTTTGCTGATTTTCTGGCTCGCGAAACGGGCGATGCGTATGCCGGATGGTATGCCGGAGAATGTCAGAAAGACCTCGTGCAGGATGTGGAACTGCGCTTGTATCGCATGGTAAATCCGGCTACGTATGCGACAGACTTTCCTGCTTCTGCCCCGAAACTGAAATGGTATAAGGACATCGGTGAGGTGGTGATGCACAGTAACCTGGCGTCGACGGAAAATAATCTCAGTCTTGCTTTCCGTTCGAGTACGTTCGGCTCGGGAAGTCATACGCTGGCCGACCAGAACAGTTTTAACCTGCTGTATGGAGGGAAGGAGGTATATTATCACACAGGATATTATCTGAATTTTAGCGATGCACATAACCTGATGTCTTATCGTCATACAAGGGCACACAACAGCATTCTTGTAGATGGCATCGGACAGCCTTTTTCTACCGAAGGATACGGCATGCTGCTGCGTGCAGCCGGAGGAGAACATATCGGTTATTGTCTGGGGGATGCATCGCATGCATATTGCGGCATCAGTGAGGACCCTATGTGGATAGAAAGTTTTCAGAAAGCCGGTATTGAGCAGACACCTGAAAACGGATTCGGCGAAACTCCGCTGACCAAATATCGTCGTCAGATGATCATGCTCTATCCGGACATCGTGCTGATTTATGATGAGCTGGAGGCATCCCGCCCGGTACGATGGGACTGGTTGCTGCATAGCCCGACGGCGTTCGAATGGACAGACTCACAGAAACAGTTTACGTCGCATTTGCAAGATGGAGGAGTAGCTGTGGCTGCGATGTTTTGTGAGCATCCTTGTGAAGTGTCACAAACTGATCTTTTTGCGGTTCCTCCTACCTCTGTACCCAATGACCCGCAGTATCCGAATCAGTGGCATTTGACGGTTTCTGTGCCAGGGCAGGCAAAGTGTCGCCTTTTGACACTGGTACAGGTAAAGCCGGATGCAAAATCTGTTCAGCCAATAACGCAGGAGGGTGACTGCCTTCTTTGTGGTCCTTGGAAAATAGAGGTTAATTTGTCTTCCGAAAAGCCGGAAAATCTGTGTGTGACGAATACGGAATGTGGAGCGGTCTATAGTTACGGTTCCTCCAGTCCGTGGCTTGGAGGAAAGCCTTATTATCGTCAGTATCGTAATTCTTCGTTGCTTTATGATGAGGTGGACGGGGAGTTTACGGTGAGCGAGATGACTGATTGCACACCGGTTTCAAGTCGCTCCGGAGCCGCCTTCTGAAAACGCAAGTACGTTTCAAACAAAACGCAAGTGCGTTTTGAAATAATGAAATGAGAAAGTATAAACTATTATTATTCAGCTGATTGCAAAAAAAGAAGATTCGACAGGTTTTTATAGGGTCAAATCTTCTTTTTTATATGTTTTCTATTTAGGCAGATAAAGCTTTTTATTTTCTGTTATAATAGAAGGCTATCGGTTCATTTTTTAATTCTTTGGGTAATTCTACGGTTATTATTCCGTTTTTGCAGGTATGCTTTACTTTACGATTTCCTTTTATGAGGCGTATGGCTCCTTTGGGTTCATTGCCTTTCCAGGTAATGGTGGAAGGCAGTGTTTCTCCTTCGGGAAGTGCATACAGCGCATACAGCGTCTTGTGGTCTTTGGAAGTCGTAAACCATACATTTCCGTCGTTATAGTGAGGAGTGATTCTGGTTGCATAGATTGCCTTTCCATAACTTTTCAGCCATTCTCCTACCTGTCGGAGACAGATGGCGGCCTTTTCTTCTATGGTACCTTGTGGAGTGGGGCCTACTCCCAGCAGAAGTGCTCCCCCTTTTGCGGTTATCTCAATCAGGTTATTGATAATGGTTTGTGGAGATTTATATATACTGTTTTTTCTCCATCCCCATCCGTTAGCTAATTGTAGATTGCTTTCCCAAGGATAGTTCAGTTGTGTGGAAGGGATTCTCATTTCAGGGGTCGCATAGTTTTCGTTGCGTCCGGGCACTGTGCGGTCTACTGCAAGCATACCAGGCTGTTTCTGGCGTGCCTTGTCAATAATCCGGTCCAGGTGGATGTCTTGTCCGTTGTCAGGACGTACCTGGCCTCCGTCCAGCCATAAAATATCTATTTGGCCATAGCGGGTTGTCAGTTCGTCTATTTGTCTGGCTGTATATTCCTGGAATTTCCTCCACCATTCTTTATGCAGTTTTATTTGATAATTTACGTTTCTGTCTGGGGTTGCCATGTCCGGATTCCAATAATATTCACAATGCCAGTCCGGCTTGGAAAAATAGGCTCCTATCATAAAGTCTTTTTTGCGGAAGGCATCAAACACATGGTAGGCCACATCTTTCTTGGGGTTATTGCTAAAAGGACCATGAGCAATTGAAAACGAAGTGGTTTGAGTGTCGAACATGCAGAATCCATCGTGGTGTTTGGTGGTAAATACTACATATTTCATCCCTGCGTCTTTCATTATGTCGGCCCATTCTTCGGGGTTAAATTCTGTGGGGTTAAAATTATTGATCTGTCCCCAGTACCATTGCTTGAATTCTTCATAATTCATTTGAGGCTGAATGGATTTGCGGCGTTTCAAGAATCGTTCTTCAGAGCATAGCGGCCATGATTCGTTGATACCTTTTACCGAATATAGTCCCCAGTGGAACAATACCCCGAATTTCAAATCCTGCCATTGGTCCAGCTTTTGCAGTACTGCCTGGTCTTGAGGCCAGGTATAGGTCTTAGACATTACATGCACATCTGTTTGTTTTTTGTCTACGAACTGTTGTGCCTGTACTGTTCCGGTCGTAATGGCTAATGCCATTACGGTTCCGGTGATTAGGTTGAATCTTTTCATAAATAAAATCTATTAGTATTTGTTATTTGGCAGGTCCTGCACCTGTAAATTGAGGTTCATAGTCTGACATTTCATGTACGAGCCATTCTCCGTCAATCTTATCGTATAATACGGAAGAACCTTTTTCCAGCCGTTTGTAGGTGGTACCTCCAATCTGTACGTCGTCATTTCCCAGACTGAATGTGGCATTGTTGCGGGTATTGACAACCTGAAGTGAAGCCGGTTGTGTCGGGTCCAGTTCTGCCTGGATTTTCCATCGGCCACAGGTGAAGGTGTTTCCTTTTCGGATAAGTTCCGACATTTTCTGTCCGTCAGGAAGAATGCGAATCACAGTCAGGATGCGGTTGGCGGCACTTGGCTGGAAGGTAGCCGTGAGATGCCATTGGTTGACATATTTGCTTTCCTGCCCTTTTTTCATCTTTTTCGGGTCGGGCGGGCACACAAACTGGTCGGTCTGTGTGATTTCGCACGGCTGATTGCTGAACAGTTGTGCCACGGAAGAGAATTGTTTCTGCTCATAACGCGTGGTGAGTGTGGCATTTTTTCCGTCAATCTGGAATTGTACGGGACTATGCAGCAGCCAGTCCCAACGTACCGGACGGGATGCCTCCAGTTCATCATAAATCAGTACGATGTCCGGATGCAGCAGGAAGATGTGTCGACGGTATTTGGTCAGCGGAGTTTCGCCGAATCCGTTTTCAGGTGTCTGGGTAATGCCGGCTTTCTTGAAGTTTTCTATCCACATGGGGTATTCGCTGACACCGCAGTACGCATTCGAAGCATCGCCTACTGCATAGGTGATGGTCTCACCGTTCAGCATGCGGGTGATTTTTCCGTAGGCACGTGTGGTAAAGGGCTGTCCGATACCGTCCACAAGGATACTATTGTGCGCCCGTGTGTGACGATAGGACATCAGGTTATGTGCATCGCTGAAATTCAGGTAGTAACCTGTGGAACGGTACACCGGTACTCCTCTGAAGTGCAGGTTGAAGCTGTTCTGGTCGGCCAGGGTATGGCTTCCCGAACCGAAGGGGCTGGAACGGAAGCTCAGGAAAAGATTCCGGTTGGTATTCTGAAGGGCAGAATGGGCCACTACTTCTCCAATGTCTTCCAGCCAGAGGGCATTGCCTCGGTCTTCGGGCAATTGCTTGTTGTCGGAATAAATCTTTTCACTACGCGCCATGCGGTAGAGACGGAGCTCAAAGTCTCTTCTCAGGTCTCTTTGGCAGTGGTTGACGTACCAGGCTGCATACGGATTGCCTGTCTCACGGGCCAGAAAATCGGCAAAGGCCAGGCGCTGGCGGTCGGGTACCGGCTGGCGTTCGTTCCCGTCGCCGAATCCGGCACTCATGGTGCCTACAGGGAAAGTGTAGAGTAAGGCTTTTCCGGCATTCTGATACCACGGGTGTTTCAAGAAGTCTGTGCCTGTGAGGTAAGAGAACAAGCTGGGTACATAATACAATGTATGCGTATTTGCAGTGAAGTATCCTGTGCCGTTATGCCATTCTCCGTCGCGGTTGAAGCCCGATGCCGGAGCACGTGCTGTCCATACTTCATAGCAGTATTCCAGCATTTCGCGTGCCGTTTCATTCCGGTCGGCAAACATCAGGCCAATTTGCAGCATCTGACGGAAGCAGTGCTGCCAGTAGTGGTTGTTGAAGATGTGCGTCTCTTCATTGCCAGAACGCTGTACCATGTGATGGCCTTTGGCTACTTCGAAAATCATTTGTTCCATCTGCCGAAGTTCCTGTGGAGTAAACATGTCATGACAGGAATCGTACGCATACAGCAGGCTTTCAATCAGCTCGCCGGAATAGAAGTCATCCTTCCATAGTGTCTTGTCGGGTTTTGTACGGAGCAGATGGCGGGTGTAGGATACCATCTTCTGTGCGTATTGTGTGTCGCGAGTTAGCAGCCAGGCAGTCTGAAGCCATGCGACGTATGGATTATATTTGCGGATGTAGCGATACACATTGGGGTCAGTATCGAAATTTGATTTCATGGCAGTGGCCGCACGGCTTGTCATGTCTTTGTATTCGGGATGTGACGCGATTCGCTGAGGAGCCGTTTTCAGGTCCTTCTCTAAAAAGCAATATAAGCGCGGATACCCCTTAGGCAGGTTTTGGAAAAAAGCCTGGAAAGAAGGTGTCACAAACTGAGGTTCTTCTCCGCTTATCTGGAACTTCCAGACTGTACTCCATGCTTTTTTCTCTCCCTTGTCAGTCACGGAGCGAACCCGCCAGTACCAGGTACCTTTTTCCAGTATGCGGTGAGGGTTGAACATCAGCCACGGCTTCGGAGTGTCTGTCATTGTTTTTCCGGCAGGAAAAGTAGAGTCATTACTTAACTCAAATTGTATCACTGCCTCCGTTTTCATGCTTTTGGGAACAAGCAGGGGAGTAGGGTTTATGTACACCTGATGCTCTTTCTGCGGATAAGGAGTCTCGCGCACATTCTCATGCACTCGCACAAGAGATGTTTTTTGTGCCTGGATTTTATCCGGTCCGTACAAGATGGAGAGGCATAGGATAAATGCCATTCCATGAATAAGTAAAGAGTGTTTTTTCATTTTGATAACTACTGTTTAGGTTTTAGATGTGTTTGCAAAAATAGCTTCTACCTAAGTGTACGGACTTTCGTTTCTGTTTTAAAATATACCAAATCCGTGTTTTTCATGGAAAATGAGACAGATTTGATAATATATTCCACAGAAATGACCTTTCGGGATGAGCGAAACGCTTATTTTTGTATCTGTAAATATAAGAAGTAAAACTATGAGAGTCATTATTTCCTTGATTGTTTTTTTGCTGACGATGGCCGGACTGAGGGCTGCAGATAGAATCAACTTCTTCCACATCGGACTGGAGCAGGGGCTTTCTCAAAGTACGGTGGTAGACATTATTCAGGATAAGCGGGAAAACATGTGGATTGCAACTCATAACGGATTAAACCGTTATGACGGTTACGATTTTACGGTTTATCATCACAACGATGCCGATACGTCGAGCATTGCCAGTGATGTCATCCGTTCCTTGGCTTTGGATGAGTCTGGAAAAATATGGATTGGAACGGGAGCCGGACTGTCTTTATATAATCCTGAACTGGATATCTTCTATAATTATTTTTGTGTGTGCGAGGGGAAGAAACAGCAGGTGCTGGATGTGGCTTGCCTGGAGGAAGGGAATTTGCTGGTGGCTACAGATGCCGGACTGATGCATTTTGACAGTCGCAGCGGCGTGTTTAACAGCACGCAGATTCCGACAGAATTACAGAAAATAAGTCCCAGAACATTGGCCAGATACGGGGATGAAGTATATATAGGCTCTTACCAGGGCTTGTTTGTCTATTCATTGAAAGAAGAAGTGGTGCGTACTCTTCTCACGGGAGACTACAGTTTGTCACTCATACTGGCAATTCTGAAGGAAAAGGATAACCGCTTGTGGGTAGGCACGGAAGGAGAGGGACTGTACTGCCTGAATCCGGTGACAGGAGAATGTAGGAAATACAAGGACGGACGAGGGGGACTGAGCTCCAATTACATTCGTTCGCTGGCTCTGGATATGTCAGGAAATCTGTGGGTGGGGACATTGACTTCACTGAATGTGTACGACGAAAAAACAGACCGTTTCGTGGTGTATGACAGTAACCCGATGAAAGAGGGAAGCTTGTCGCAGACCTCTGTCCGGAGCCTGTATAAGGATACGCAGGGAGGTATGTGGATAGGAACCTATTTTGGTGGGCTGAACTATTACCATCCGCTTCGTCAGCGTTTTCATAACATTCGGAACGTGCCTTATCATAATTCACTGAATGATAATGTGGTGAGCTGTATCGTGGAGGATGATGAACGGAATATCTGGATTGGAACGAACAATGGGGGATTAAACCGGTATGACCTCGGGAAAGAATGGTTTACTTCTTATACGGTGGCAGACGGACTGCTGTCGAACGACATCAAGGTGATTTATGTAGATGAGCAAGCGAAGAGGGTGTATGTGGGAGCTCACGCTTCGGGTGGACTGAATGTGCTTGACTTGAAGACGGGGCGTATCCTTAGCTTTTTGCCGGAGGAAGGCTTGCAGACGGGAAGAGGTTTTTATGGCATTCTTCCAGAACCAGACGGAGAGCTGCTTTTAGGAGCTGTAACCGGAAGTATGGTGGCTTTTGTTCCCGGCACGGGTAAATTCCGCCGGCTGTCATTTTCAGACGGCAGGTTGCTGGAGAAGCGCATTATCACTTTGTTTCGTGATTCGCGCAGCCGTATATGGATTGGTACGCAGGAAGGGGTACGTGTGTATGAACGGAAAGGTGATGTATTGTCGGTTTGTCTGACTTTACCGGTGGGCAAAGGGTTGGAATATACCTCGGTCAATGTAATTCATGAGGGAACGGACGGAATCTTCTGGATAGGAACCCGTAACGGGGTTTATTGTTTCAATGAACAGAAGAAAGAACTGCGTCATCTTTCCGTAAATCAGGGACTTCCGGATAATGTAGTACACGGTATACTGGAGGATGCGGAAGATCATCTATGGTTCAGTACGGAGCGCGGGTTGTCATGCTACTCTCCGTCTTCCGGCGAGTTCCGTAATTTTACGGATATTGACGGCATTCAAAGCAATCAGTTTACGTCTTATGCCTATTGCAAAGGGAAAGACGGGCAGATGTATTTTGGAGGAGTGAACGGGATTACCGTGTTTAATCCGGCTGTGTTCCCGGAAAATCCTTATATCCCTTCGGTGGTGATTACGGAACTGTCTGTGTTGAACCGGCAGGTTCGTCCGGGAGATGTTACGGGAATTCTGTCACGCCACATCAGCGAAACGAAACAGATTGAATTACCTGCCGGACAGTCTACTTTTTCATTGCAGTTCTCGGTGGCCGATTATATTTCGGGCATGCACAACAAGTTTGCTTACCGGCTGGAGGGATATGAAGAGGAGTGGATATATACCGACCACATGAACCGCGGGGTTTCTTATTCCAATCTTCCTCCGGGCGATTATTGCTTTATGGTGAAGGTGGCCAATCGGGATGGTTTATGGAATGAGGTACCTACTCAGCTTCGGATTGTGGTATTACCGGCATGGTATGCCACCTGGTGGGCGAGACTGTGTTTCGTATTATTGTTCTTAGGAGTCGTAGCATTGATTTTCCGCTATTTATGGATTCGTAAAAGCATGAGGGTGCAGTTGGAGATGGAACGTCTTGACAAAGAACGGATGAAGGAGGTGAATGAAATGAAGCTTCGCTTTTTTATCAATATATCGCACGAGCTGCGTACTCCGCTGACTCTTATTGTAGCTCCGCTGCAGGAGGTGATAGGAAGAATCACAGACAAGAAAATCTTGTCGAAGCTGAAATATGTCAGTGACAGTGCCAATCGGCTGCTGCACCTGGTCAATCAACTGATGGATTACCGCCGGGCTGAACTGGGAGTCTTTCGTCTGAAGGTAAAAAAGATTATGTTGCATGCGGTGCTTCAGAACATATATCAGGTATATACCGGACTGGCAGAATCCAAACAGATAGATTATCGGCTGGATTCGGATTTGGAAGGGAGAGACGTGTGGTGTGATGAAAAATACATTGAATTGATTTTGAATAATTTGCTGTCGAATGCCTTCAAATACACTTCTGCCGGTGATTGTATCGTGCTTCGGGCCCGTGAAACATCAGGAAATCTTCTGCTGGAAGTGCAGGATACAGGAGCGGGCATTCCGGTAGAAAAACAACGGCTGATTTTCGAACGTTTTTATCAGGTGGATCAGGAACATGTAGGTAGTGGAATCGGTCTGTCGCTGGTGAAGCGTCTGGTAGAATTGCATCACGGTACGATTGAACTGGAGAGCAAACCGGGCGAAGGATGTGTCTTTTCTATTGTATTGCCTGCTTTGGAAACGGCTTATGCATCGGAAGAGATAGAGAACGTGGCTCAGGAAGGTTCGGAAACTTACCATTACTCAACAAATACATCGGAGATGTATCTGATGGATGCCGGGGGGGATAGGATAGAGACCGGAGAATCAGTGGAACCGGAAGAAGTGGAGGAAGGGAAGAAGTCGTGTGTGTTGCTGGTGGAGGATAATACCGACATTCAGGCATATTTATCTGAAGGACTCTCTGCGTATTTCCGGGTATTGCGGGCCAATAACGGGAAGGAAGCATTGGAAATATTGGAAGAAAATGAGGAAGTTAATCTGATTCTTTCGGATGTCATGATGCCAGTGATGGATGGAATAAAGTTGTGCAGACAGGTGAAGCGAAACTTGAAGTATTGTCATATCCCTCTCATCATGCTTTCTGCCAAATCGGATGTGAAAGACCAGTTGGAAGGTTTGCAGACAGGTGCGGATGATTACATACCGAAGCCTTTCTTGCTGGAAATGGTGGTTGCCAAGGTCCGTAACCTGCTCCGTACATACCGGCAGGCCGTGGAACATTATTCGAAATCCATGGAGATTGAACCGGAAAAGGTGGCATTGAATCCTTTGGATGAAGAGTTCTTGCGCAAGGCGATGGAGGCTGTGAAGCGTCACCTAGATGATATCTCTTTCTCTGCCAATGCTTTTGCCAGTGAAATGAATATGTCACGCTCGACCCTACACTTGAAAATGAAGGCTGTAACCGGAGAAAGCACAATGGATTTTATTCGGAAAATTCGCTTTGGAGAAGCTTGTAAGCTGTTGAAGGAAGGGCGTTACAACGTGACGGAAATCAGTGAAATGGTAGGTTTCAATACGCCGTCTTATTTTGCAACGAGCTTCAAGAAGTATATGGGTTGTCTTCCGTCTGAGTATGTGAAGACGGGAGAATAAAAATGTAGCCCCACAAGAATCACAGCGGGGCTACAAGTCTTATTTAAAGTGTTAAAGTGTCTCTGAGAGCGAGGACAGCAGCATAATGAGCAGCACAGCCGCAATAGCCAGTGAAATGAAGGTAAAGACAGCTAGGAAAACGGTTGTCTTGACAAATGTACGTATCCATCCCCGGCGGTATACCGTGTGCAGGGAAATGTAGGTGTACACAAACATGCCTGTTACGAAGATAAGTAGAGTATACATCGGCATGTTTCCTTTAAACGATTCCATAAAAGTGTCACTTGTCAGCACGGGTACCAGTGGAATAGGAATCAGTATCAGAAACACGGTGTTCAGGTGGATGGCATGTACGAAATGCCACATGTAGGGGAATTTGGCTTTCCGGAACATTCCTTGTAGAAGCCAGGCAAACAAGGGCAGAAGGAACATCATGTAGAGCGGAGTCCACTTGGATAGGTCTCCAAAAAACTGGTTGAGAAATGACTCCTGACGAAGTTGTTGTGCTTCATCGCTGTGGTCTTCTTTCCATTCGTATACGGGAGTAAGGGCGGTACCGGTGGAGTCTACCTGAAAGTGGCGTGCAGCTTGCAGGGATTCAGAGGTAATCTCTTCTTCCTCGACAAAGTCATCCAGGTACTCACCTTTTACTTTTTTGAGATTCAGAATGGTATTCAGGTCTTTTTGTCGGAGAGTGGTTTCATGCAGGCAGGAGTCAGCCACGATTCGGGGCATTCGCACGTAGGAAAGAGAGAAACGGTCGTCCAGTTGTTGTACCTTGAACAACTCCTCGGCCTTTTCTACTCCTCTTTCCTGAAAGGCTTTCACTAACTCAGGACCTTGGTATACATACACACATGTGTCGGGCAAGGTAGCAGACGATTTGAGTTGTGCTACGATTCCGTCGTTGATATTGAGGGAGCTTACCGCCTGCAATGCCTGGTTGGCCTTGTCGGAAGCCAGCATGAAAAAGAGGGTGAAGAAGACCACAGAGATGCACATGTAAAGGCGGAAAGGATGCACGTAGGAGTTGATTTTCCCGGCATTGAACTCGTTGGTCAGGAAACCCGGGCGGGTGAACATGAGCCACAAAGTTTGCCAGATTTTGCTGTCGAACTGGTAGACATTTTCAAAGTATTGCTTGAAATATTTCCAGAACGGCTGGTAGATGTCGAGGGCATATTGTCCGCAGCAATGGCAGTACATTCCTTCCAGTTTGGTACCGCAGTTCTTACAATAGGTGTATGCGGGTACGGTTTTTTTTGCGGATTCGCTGGAGGCGTTTCAGTTCGATGAGCCGCATGATTCGGCGTTTTCTTTTTTTCAGTTCCTGTCGCATCCGGGCAAGAAAGCCCATTTTCTGCTGTGTGTTGTGTGTGGTATTCTCCATGTCAGTAAAGATGAATAATCAGTGGTATTTTGACACAAAAGTACGTTGGGGAAATGAATTTTGCAAATATTTATAGGAAAAGCCGTATGGAAGGTCTACTTTTCTATTGCGTTCTGAAAGGAATAAAAAAAGCAGTTATATTGTTTCCTTCTGTGTTTTGTAGTTCTTGGGAATCAATATAACTGCAATAAATACCTTTGGGGTATGTGGGGGAGTGTTAACCGATTTTGCTTATCTTTTTCAGTTTTTCTTCATCGATAAGTTTTATCTTTCTTCCGTCAATGATAATCAGTTTCTCGGCGGCAAAGTTCGACAATGTACGGATGGCGTTGGAAGTGGTCATGTTGGAAAGGTTGGCCAAGTCTTCTCTCGAGAGGTAGATGCTCAGCGTGCATTGGTCTTCTTCCACTCCGTAGGTTTCTTTCAAGAAGAGCAATGATTCTGCCAGACGTCCGCGGATATGCTTTTGAGTGAGGTTCACTGTCCTTTCATCGGAGATGCCTAAATCCTTCGATAATTGTTTGATAAAAAACATGGCCAGTTCCGCATTTTCCATAATCAATTGGACAATGATTGGCATGGGAATCAGACACATGGTACAAGGTTCAAAGGCAGCTGCGGCGGTTACGAAATTTTCTTCCGCAAAATATGCACGGTAAGCGAAGTATTCTTTGTTCTTGATGACGCGGATAATCTGGCTTCTTCCTCCTACACCGTCTTTGTAAATTTTGACTTTGCCGTTCAGCAGGCACATCAGATTCTCGGGAGTCTCTCCTTCACAGTAGATTGTTTCATTTTTCTTGTATTTTTGAATGGTGAAGTTTTGAGCGAGCAGTTCGCGTTGTTGCTGGGTCAATGGTTGCCATAAATCTGGTATACTTTCGGCAATCTCAGCTTCTGTTAATTCCTTTTTTACCATAAATGTTCCAAAACCATGTTATTTAGCACAAAGATAGAAAGAAAAATTGAAAATATTCTTTTTTCATTGTAAAAAATACCCTTAAAACAAGGCTTTGTTATATATTTGCTTTGGATATGCGAAGACTGAAAAGCTTATATGTGGTTTTGTGGGGACTGCTGGCAATCTGTTTGTTGGTTGGTTTTCCTCGTCAAGGCATGGCACGTGACAATGCTCCGTCGCTTCCTTGGAAACCGCTTGTGGCTGATTCCATTCTGGAACACATGTTTCATGCCGCTTCCATCTATTCGCGTGAGGTGAAAAGTTACAAGGCTGACTTGTATTTGAAAGGCCATCTCACGGTGCACAAGCAGAACCGTATCATTCGTTACGTACCTTCCATGTTCCGGTTGGAAAAAGGGATAAAAGATTATCTTCACGAATCAATCAGTGAACTTCAGTATACGGCTCCAGGGCTTATCGACCGTAAAGTCCGGGCTATCTCTACTACTTTCCCCAGTTATAAGGGGCAGATTTTCGATGTGATAGATTACATGAAGTTTAATATTTATGCTCCTTCATTGATGGGTAACAAATTATTGTCGCCGTTGAGTGAGAAGGCGCGAGTTCATTACCGTTATTTGTTGGAGAGTGTGGAACACAGGTTGGGAGGAGAGTGGTATTGTATCCGAGTGGTGCCCCGTTACCGGAGTACACAGCTTGTGGAAGGGGTGTTGTGGCTTTCTTCTACCGACTGGACCATCCGGAAGATGAGTTTAAGGGGGCGTTATGACCTGATTCATTTTCATCTGAGCATGCAGATGGGGGAGGAGGACGAGACTAAATATCTTCCGATATTAATGAATTTGGACTTGAATTTCAAATTCTTGAAGAATCATCTGGAAATGAAGTATACGGGCTGGATGCGCTATTCTTCCGTGGTGTTCCGACAGCCGGGGGAGGAGTGGATTGTAAAGAAAACAAACGAACATAATCTTTCCAACTCCTATACGCTGACGTGTGATACCAGCCGGCTGGTGGTGGAGAGGGATTCGTTCAATCGTATCCGTCCGATTCCTTTGTCGTCGGAAGAAGATTCGCTGTATCTGCAGGCTGATGAGAGAAGCCGTCAGAGAGCAGCCGATACCCTGATGACCGAGCCTACGAAATTTAAAAAGAATATGGTGTTCCTCGGGCAGATAGGAGATGCGTTGATCAGCAGTTACGATATTGATATGTCGAGAATAGGAAGTATTAGCTGTTCGCCGATTATCAATCCGTTGTTGGTCAGTTATAGCCATCGGAATGGAATTTCCTACCGGCAAGTGTTCAAATACAACAAACTGTTTCATGACGGACGTCTGTTGCGTATCGCTCCCCAGATTGGTTATAATTTTACCAAGAAGGAGCTCTATGCCAAGGCAGATGTAGAGTATATTTACAATCCCCGCAAACTGGGGTCTATTGAAGTGCATGCCGGAAACGGTAACCGGATTTACAGTAGTGTGGTACTTGACCAGCTGAAGGAAATGCCGGACAGTACTTTCTCGTTCGAAGGACTGGAACTGGACTACTTTAAGGATGTGTATGTGGATATGTCGCACAACATCGAGTTGTGCAACGGTCTGAAACTGGGTACGGGTCTGGCCATGCACTGGAGGTATACCAAAAGTACGCCGGAAGTAGAGGCCCGCGTACGTTCCCGCTACAACAGTTTTGCTCCCCGTATCCGGTTGGAATGGACACCGGGAATGTATTATTACATGAACGGCAACCGAAAGATCAACGTGGGTTCGTTTTTCCCGACCTTTATGCTGGACTATGAACGAGGAATCAGGTTGCTGAAAAATTCGGGGACGTATGAGCGTATCGAATGTTCGGTGGAACAGGTTATCCGTCTGAAAAATGTCCGTTCAATTGCCTACCATATCGGAGGCGGAATGTTCACCAACCAGTCGGACATGTATTTCGTGGATTACGTACACTTTGCCAACCTGAATCTTCCGCAAGGTTGGAACGATGACATTGGAGGAACTTTTCAGATGCTGGACGGACGTTGGTACAATGCGTCCAGTCATTACATTCGTGGAAACATGACCTTTGAAGCACCTTTCATCTTTCTTTATCCGGTAACTCGTCTTCTGTCTTTTATTCAGAAAGAACGAATCTATGCAGGCGTTCTGTTCATGCCCCACCTGAATCCTTACCTGGAATTTGGATACGGTTTTGCCACCCATCTATTTGATGCCGGTGTGTTTATCGGAAATGAAAAAGGTAAATTTACCTCCGTGGGATGTAAATTTACCTTCGAGTTATTCAATAAGTAAGCTATCTGTTTAAATCAAATCAGCTCGTCCGAGGTGTAGCCTTTCGGCAGCGGACGGCAGTTGTAGCCTGAAGCCATGATTTCTCCATAAGCTCCGGCCGAGCGCAGGGCAATCAGGTCGCCGCGGTGTACCTTGTTCAAGTCGATGGCCTTGCCGAACACGTCGGATGATTCACAGATAGGCCCTACCACGTCGTAAGTCTCTACCGGTTCTTCCGAAGTCAGGTTTTCAATCTTGTGGTAAGCCTGGTACAAAGCCGGACGAATCAGGTCGGTCATACCCGCGTCTACGATGGCAAACTGCTTGTTCGTACCCTGTTTCACGTAAGTCACTTTGGTGATGAGGCTTCCGCATTGTCCCACTACCGAGCGTCCCAGCTCAAAATGGAGTGTCTGTTGCGGGCGCAGGCGCAGGTGCTTGTGATAGGTAGCGAAGTACTCGGCGAAGTCCGGAATCGGCTGGCGGTTTGGATGTGCATAGTCGATGCCCAGTCCGCCTCCCACGTTGATGTGTTCCACGATAATCTGGCGGGCATAAAGTTTTTCCTGCAGTTCGTTCACACGGTTGCAGAGCGCCACGAAGTCGCCCATGTCCAGAATCTGTGAGCCAATGTGGAAATGCAGTCCCACGAACTTCACGTTTTTCATCTCCAGTGCCAGGTCGATGATGTGGTCCATGTCCTGCATGCTGATGCCGAACTTGTTTTCTGCCAGACCGGTAGTGATGTTGGCATGCGTATGCGCACCTACATCTGGGTTGATACGGAACGCCACGCGGGCAATCTTGTTCTTTGCCGCAGCCAGTTCGTTGATGACCTCCAGTTCCGGAATGGACTCTACGTTGAAGCAGAAAATGTCATAATCCAGTCCCAGATTGATTTCCTTGTCGGTCTTTCCCACGCCGGCATAGACAATCTTGCTGGCCGGGAATCCAGCCTGGATGGCTGCCTGGATTTCACCACCGCTCACACAGTCGGCCCCCAGTCCGCTTTCGCGGATGATACGCAGGATTTTAGGATTGGCATTGGCTTTTACGGCATAATGCACGCAGAATTTATTGTATTTCCCTGCTTCTTCCTTGATTTTGTCCAAGGTTTCACGCAGCAGGTTCGCGTCATAAAAATAAAACGGAGTTTCAAGTTCGCTGAAACGCGCTATAGGAAAATTAGCTTTCATGTGGGTTTAGTTGTTTTGTTTGATTAGGATGATAAAAAAGCGGACGATGCGGTTTTGCCCGTATCCTCCGCTTTCTGCTGTATAAAAATGTATTTTATTTCTTGTTGCCGTTGAACAGCACGTCACTCAATGACTGGAGTGCTCTCTTCTTGTCTGCTTCACGAATCAGGAAAGAGATGTTGTAGTTGCTTCCGCCGAATGAGATCATACGTACCGGGATTTCGCGCATGGCATCGAGTGCCTTTGCTTCAAAACCTACGTTTTCCCATTCCAGGTCGCCCACTACGCAAACGATACACATGTCGTGGTCTACCGTAACGGTACCGTACTTCTTCAGGTCGTTCACAATCTCATTCAAGTGCTTCGTGTTGTCGATAGACATGGACACACCTACTTCAGATGTGCAAACCATATCGATGGCTGTCTGATAGCTTTCGAAGATTTCGAACACCTTGCGCAGGAAACCATGAGCCAGCAGCATACGGCTGGATTTGATTTTGATGGCCGTGATGTTGTCCTTGGCAGCAACTGCCTTGATTTTTCCCTTTTCCGTGTCGTTAGAAATCAGCGTACCTGGAGCCGACGGTTCCATGGTGTTCAGCAGACGTACCGGGATGTTGGCATATTTGGCCGGCTGGATGCAGGTGGGGTGCAGAATCTTGGCACCGAAGTAAGCCAGTTCGGCAGCCTCCTCGAAGTGCAGCTGACGGACAGGAGAAGTCTTGTCCACCACGCGCGGGTCGTTGTCGTGCATACCGTCGATGTCCGTCCAAATCTGGATTTCAGACGCGTTGATGGCTGCACCGATCAGAGAAGCTGTATAGTCGCTTCCGCCACGCTGCAAGTTGTCGATTTCACCGTACGCATTGCGGCAGATGAATCCCTGCGTGATATAAATCTCATAGCCCGGATTGGCTTCCAGCTGTGCGTTCAGTTTCTCGCGGATGTACGTCAGGTCCGGTTCACTGTTTTTGTCCGTGCGCATGTATTCCAATGCCGGAATCAGTACCGCCTTCACGCCCTGTTCGCACAAATAGTTTGTCACCATGTTTGTAGAGATGATTTCCCCCTGTGCCAGGATGACTTTTTCTTCAAAAAGCGTAAATATGTCTTTCGTGTAAGAACGAATGTAATCAAAAACCGATTTTACGAAATCCAGTGTTTTCTGTTTATATTCTTCGGTAGAATACAACTCATCAATGTGCTGTTTATATTTAGATTCCAATCTATTGATGATTTCATTTGCACCTTCTGGATTTTTCTTGTACAGATAATCCGAAATTTCAACCAATGTGTTCGTCGTACCCGACATGGCAGACAGGACTACAATTTTCTGTTCGCCGTCATTGATTAATTTGGCCACATCCTTCATTCTTTGTGCGGAACCTACGGATGTACCTCCAAACTTTAAAACTTTCATTTTACGTTTCGAATTTAAAATGTTTTATAATTAATTATTTTCGGGAGCAAATGTAGTAATAAAAACCCTATTTTAAGTTCATTTTGGCAAAATTCCTTTTACTCCTTTGTCTTTTTTATGAATTGCCGGTTTCTGTCAGGCGATGGCACTCACATTTGTACACTTTTCCCGGGTATTCCGACAGCAGGTTCAGGTTGTGCGTGGTCATGATGATGGCCGACCCTTGCCGGCAGATCTCCTGCAACAACTCCACGATGTGCCGACCAGTTTCTACGTCAAGGTTGCCCGTCGGTTCGTCGGCCAGGATAATGTCCGGTTTGTTCAGGATGGCCCGGGCGATGACGATACGTTGCTGTTCACCTCCCGAAAGTTCGTTAGGCATTTTATAGCCTTTGTTTTCCATGCCTACCTGTTGGAGTACCTCGTTGATACGCGTTTCTATTTCCGTACGCTTTTTCCATCCGGTAGCTTTGAGCACGAATTTCAGGTTCTCGTATACGGTACGGTCGGTCAGCAGTTGGAAGTCTTGAAACACGATACCCAGTTTCCGGCGCAGGGGAGGGAGGTCTTTTCTTTTCAACTGACGGATAGAGTATCCCATCACCTGGGCCTCTCCGTCGTTGATTTCCACTTCTCCATAGAGTGTTTTCAGAAAAGTGGATTTTCCGCTGCCCACCTTCCCGATAAGGTAGATGAATTCTCCCTTCTTCAGCTCAAAGTTGATGTCTGAAAGAATTTCCTGTCCCTGCAGGCTGATGCTGACATGCTGGTATGTGATAAGCGGTTGTTCTTCCATGCGTTACATTAATGTTTTTTCCAGTTCGCGCTGTGACGTTCTTTCAGTTCGCGGGCCAGGTCTTCAATGCGGTAGCCTTTGTAGGTGAGCAATACAATCAGGTGGTACAGCAGGTCGGCTCCTTCGTAAATCAACCGTTCGTCGGTACCGTTGCAGGCCTCGATGACTGTTTCCACTGCCTCTTCGCCCACTTTCTGCGCCATCTTGTTGACGCCTGAATTGAACAGGCTGGTCGTGTAGGATTTTTCCGGCATCTCCTGGCGGCGTCGGTCGATGAAATCCTGCAGCTCTTTCAGGAACATGATATCCTGTTCGTTCTTTTCCCCCCAGCAAGTGTCGGTGCCGGTGTGGCAGACAGGGCCGTCCGGGTGTACCATGATGAGCAGGGTGTCGTTGTCGCAGTCTGCCTTAATGGATACCACGTGCAGGAAGTTGCCGCTCTGTTCGCCCTTGGTCCACAGACGGTTTTTCGTACGGCTGAAGAAAGTCACCTTTCTCGTTTCCACGGTCTTTTCGTAGGCTTCCTTGTTCATGAAGCCCAGCATCAACACTTTCTGTGTGTAGTTATCTTGGATGATGGCCGGAATCAGGCCATTCATTTTCTCGAAATCCAGTTCCATAATTCTTTATTTTTATATATAATGAGTGTTTTTATCTGCGCACGGTAACGCCTTCTTTGCAAAGGTAATCTTTTAATTCGGGAATCCGTATCTCTCCGAAGTGAAAAACGCTGGCTGCGAGCGCCGCGTTGGCTTTTCCCAGCGTAAATGCATCGCGGAAGTGTTCTTTTTTACCGGCACCTCCCGAAGCGATGACCGGGATGGTCAGTCTGTCGGCCAGTTCAGCCAGTGCCTCATTGGCATAGCCTTCCTTCACCCCGTCGTGGTCCATGCTCGTGAACAGGATTTCTCCTGCGCCCCGGCGGTTGGCCTCTTCCGCCCATTCCATCAGGAACCGGTCGGTCTTCAGCCGTCCCCCGTTGAGGTAACATTTCCAGCCCTGCGGAGTCTGGCGCGCATCGATGGCCACCACGCATACCTGTGAGCCGAAATGGAGAGCAATGTCATCAATGAGCTGCGGGTTGCGGAGGGCAGAGGAGTTGATGGACACCTTGTCCGCTCCGGCGTTCAGAAGCCGTTCCACGTCGCTCAGTTCATGGATGCCGCCTCCCACCGTAAACGGGATATTGATTTCTGCCGAGATGCGTTTCACCAGTTCCGTAAATGTTTTCCGCCCTTCATGGCTGGCCGTAATGTCCAGGTATACCAGTTCGTCTGCCCCTTGTTCGCTGTACGCCTTTCCCAGTTCCACCGGGTCGCCGGCCTGCCGCAGGTTGACGAAGTTGGTTCCCTTTACTGTCTGTCCGTCCTTGATGTCCAGACAAGGTATGATTCTCTTTGCTAACATAGTTTTGTTTCTTGAATAAGTTTTAAGGAAGGAAAGCCTTCAAGTCGTTCAGGGTGATGCGTCCCTCGTAAAAAGCCTTTCCGAATACCACCGCCGGGATGCCGGCCTCTTCCAGCGCTTCAATGTCCTTCATGCCGCTGATACCTCCGCTGGCAATCAGGTGCAGGTCGGGATGAGCCTGGATAATTTCCTTGTACAAGTCGATGGACGGTCCGTTGAGCATGCCGTCGCGGGAGATGTCCGTACAGAGCACTTTCGTGGCCCCTTTCTTGATGTATTCGTCGAGGAACGGCATCAGCTCCATCCGGCTGCATTCCAGCCAGCCGTTCACGGCGATTTTTCCATCCTTGGCATCCGCTCCCAGGATAATCCGTTCGCTACCATAGGCCTCCATCCATCGGCTGAACGTGTCCGGCTCCTTCACGGCGATACTGCCCAAGGTAACCATCTGCGCCCCGCTCTCGAAAGCGATGTGCAGGTCTTCGTCACTTTTGATGCCTCCGCCGAAGTCGATGGTCAGTGAGGTCTGTCCGGCCAATGCCTCCAGTACCTTGTAATTTACGATGTGTTTGGAAGCCGCTCCGTCCAGGTCCACCACGTGTAGCCGACGGATACCGTGTGCCTCAAACATCTTGGCCACTTCCACCGGGTTCTCGTTGTACACCTTTTTCGACTGGTAGTCTCCTTGTGAAAGTCGTACGCATTTGCCGTCGATGACATCGATGGCAGGAATAAGTTCTATCATAGGATGTTCTTATGCAAATTGAGTGAAAGATTAAAGATTCAGAAAGTTGCGCAGGATACATTCGCCCACCTTGCCGCTCTTTTCCGGGTGGAACTGGGTGGCATAGAAGTTGTCCTTGTGCAGTGCCGCACTGAACGGAGTGATATATTCCGTAGTAGCCGCTGTAAACTCGTTGACCGGCACATAGAAACTATGGACGAAATACACGAATTCTTCCTCCTTGAGTCCCTGGAACAGCGGGCTGCGGAGATGCGAAAGCGTGTTCCATCCCATGTGGGGCACTTTGTCCTCTGGATGGGTTGGCTGGAATTTCTTCACTTCCGCGTCGAAGATGCCCAGACAGTCGACGTCTCCTTCCTCGGAATGGCGGCAGAGCAGCTGCATGCCCAGGCAGATACCTAACACCGGTTGCTTGAGGTCCTTGATGAGCTGGTCCAGTCCACATCCCTTCAAGTAATCCATGGTGGTGCGTGCTTCGCCCACTCCCGGAAAGATGACCTTGTCGGCACTGAGCAGTGTTTCCTTGTCGTGGGTGATGATGGGTTCCACGCCCAACCGCTTCAGGGCACAGTCTACCGAGAAAAGGTTGCCGGCATTGTATTTTATGATGGCGATTTTCATTCTGTACTATTTTTTTTGTAGAAAAATTGTTTTTGCAAAAGTAACGAATTATAATCAATCTCCTAATAAACGCAACGAAAAGTTTGTCGCTTACTTTCTTTTTCTGACAAGATGGAGTGGGATGGCCCTCTTTTTCTTATTTTTCATCTTTCGTCTGTGAGACTTCTGCTGAATTTTTTTTCATGAAGCTATTGCAGGTTCAAAAAATTGTACTACCTTTGCAACCGCAATCGAGAGAGAAAGCAACGAAAGAAAAACTTAATGGTGCGTTAGTTCAGTTGGTTAGAATACATGCCTGTCACGCATGGGGTCACGGGTTCGAGTCCCGTACGCACCGCTGAGACTCAAGGACAACTGAGAGTCTGAAAGTGACAAAGTCCACAATTCCAATGAATTGTGGACTTTTTTTATGTCTTGTAAGTACCAATCCAAGGACATCAAACAGCCCACTTCGGACAAAGTTCCGTTACTAAATCGTTACAGAAAAACCGACGTCTGATTATTGTAACGATTTTCATGCTAACTCGCTGATTTTTCAGCTGTTGTCTTAATTCTTTCTGCTCATAATTCAATTAATGACATTTCCTTTGTGAGATTGTGTAACGATTGTAACGAAGGATATAAAAACAGATGCAGTTATGAGCAAATTCAGGTCCTTTCTGGGAAATCTAAAAAAGATTCTGAAATATGTCTTTTACTTGATTGTCCAATAGAAATTGACGACCTTTACTTGGGGAAAAGGAAAAAAGAATAAATTGCTTCTGTTTCTGGCCTTCTGATTATTATTATTGATTTTTAGCGAATTATCCATGCTATGTATGGGGATTGGAAGATTTGTCATTGTCGGCCGATGGAATTTGTTTAATCAGATATTTTTATTATCTTTGCGAAGGATAATTAAAAAAGCTGTATCTGATTGATACACAGAATGGAATTGAAGAGTATATGATTTTAGGTAACGATTTAGCGACATTCAGAATGCTCTGACCTGCTGCGGTTTACCTCATAGCTTCAAACAACTCTTTCGTACTTGCAAAGATACTTTTTTTATCCTATACCGCCAAATCATTACCGGTTTTTTAGGGATTTTGCCATTACCTTGTTCTGAAAACGGCTTCCGGCTTGATGTGCGCAAGCCCATTTCAGAAGCGGCACAAGCGAAGAAAAGCCCACGACGACCACAATGTCACAAGTGACACTGCCATCGTCGCGGGCATTTCTTTTATGTGCTTGTGCAGAACGGACAAGTCCGTTTTCATCCATTTCCTTTTTTCGTCTCCATTTGGCACGGAAATGCCGCCGGATACAGGACACGTAAACGTGAATCTGCACCTGCGACTATTTCCGGCTGTTGTATCTTTCTTGTCCCCAAACCGTCTTGCCCCACTTTTGCCGGACCGGGCAATGGCAGGCAAGACCATTTGAAGACAAATGCCGCCGGAAGAACATCTGCAAGCGCAAGCCATGCACGCATGACAATGACGCTTGCAGGACTTCTGTCACGGCGGCACGAAAGCGTTGCTTTCCCCTTGTCCGTTGCACTGCCCTTTGTTTTTTTCCTGTGGCGCATCGCGCCATCCCACACTCTTTCCCTTTTCCTTTCCGCCTCTCCAAAAGTATGCCAATGTTCCCATGCCGCCATTCCAGACGGCATCAGTGGTCATTTTCGTTGCAGGGGCAAAGGTAATTCCGGGATTGTACGGGGCTGCAAGGTCGGGCCGCCTTGCGGTTGCCTGGAAAAATCTCCACCCTCGCAGGCTCAGGTAGTATTTTGTCCGGCAAACCTTGCATCCCCGAATCCCGACCTTTGAGAAGCCCCCGAAACGAAAACGACCGATGCGCGGTCGGAAGACGTCACAAGAGAACATCGGACATACGGAGAGGCGAAAAGAAAAAGGACTCGACCCGACCTCACCAACCGAACAAGACAAGTAACAACAACTTAAAATTTGGAAGATATGAGAATGACATTGAGCGACATCGGAAAGGCATTGTGGAGGGCATTATCCGCAATCGTAAGGACGGCATCGGACATCGCCCTTTGCGCAGGAGGCTTGGCGGTAGGCATCGCAGGGGAAATCCTGCTGGGTGTGTTGAACTTCATGTTCGGCATCATTATAGTCCTGCTTTCAATCGTGGCGACTATCGCAATTTTCATTTGGCTATTAACCCTTTAATTCATACAGACATGGCGAAAAGACACAGCAAGACGGCAGCGCAGCAGTGCAGGTATTACGAGGTGGACAACATCTTCGAGTACATGGTGGAAACCTACATCAACGGCAATTTCACTTCATTCAGAAGGCTTTACCACGAGTTGGACAAGGAAACGAGAAAGGGCTTCATCTATTTCCTCATCGTGGAATGTCCGCCCCGATACCACATCGAGATTTTGCAACAGACCGTTTAATCATTCAACACTAAGCGTATGGACACATTCAACTTTTATCAGGACTGCAAGGTTACCTGTTGGGAACGTACCCGTTTCTCCATCAAAGCAAACAGCTACGAAGAAGCGAAAGCCATAATCCTTTCGTGGAAAGACAAGGACGTGAACAGCCGTATCGGCATTGACAAGGATATCGTTTATTCCGACTACGAGTTGAACCCCGAAACAGTGGAAGGACTTTCCCCATCAGAGAACGGCAATAATCCGACAATGGAAATCTATGGTGAAGCAGACGAGTTGTTATATGACAATATGAATATGGAGGACGGGATATGAACAAGACAACGGAAAAGATACCCACATGGAGTTTGGGATACATCATCAACGGAGATACAACGGGACTGACGGACGAGGAAATCCGCATGATTGACAAATGGCAGAGCGAGTGGAACGTGCAGGTTGTTTCACCCCTCACGGACGAGGAAGGCAAAGCACAGCCCTACTTTTCACATTACCCCCTTTTCGGACCTCCTGCCGAAGTGGAGGACTGCGAGATACTTTACACGAATGACAACATCTAAAATATGACGATATGAGCAAGACAACAGACCATTTCAAGCGGACAATCCAAGCCTATCTGGACAGCCGTGCAGCGGAGGACAAGCTGTTTGCAGCCAGTTACAACAAGCCGTACAAGAACATAGACGAGTGCGTGACCTATATCCTCAATTGGGTGAAGAACAGCGGATGCAATGGCTTCACGGACGGGGAAATCTACTCCCAAGCCGTCCATTACTATGACGAGGACGACATCGAAGTCGGCAAGCCCCTGCAATGCCAAGTGGTGGTGAACCATGCGGTGGAACTGACGGACGAGGAAAAGGCGGAGGCAAGGCAGCAAGCCATCCGCCAATACCAAGCCGAGGAACTGCGCAAGTTACAGAACCGGAACAAGGCTAAGGCGAGCCAAAAGACAAACGCACAACAAGTTGAACTTTCATTATTCTGACCCTATGAAACCCAAAACACCCATACAGAAAGAAATCATCCGTTTGAGCGCAAAACTCCCCGAACTGACAAAAGCACAGCGCACCTACGCTTTCCGCCATTGCTTCAAGCACTACGGCAAGCGCAACGCAAAAGGCGTCATCACCTGCACGGAGTGCGGACACGCATGGAAGAGCGGGCACAGCCTTGCCGATACCATTTGCGGATGCACCTGCCCGAACTGCGGAACGGAACTTGAAATCACGGACACCCGAAAGAGGGTGTTCGTGGACAATGAGTATTTTTCCATCATCACCACCTGCAAAGGCTACCAGGTGATACGCTTCTTTCTCGCCAAGAGCCGTCAGAAAGTCGGGCAGAAGGCGGAGTATTCCATCTGCGAGGTGGCACAGCGGTGGATTGCGCCCGACGGCAGGTCGGAAACGGTGGCGCGGTTGCGTGGCATGTCAATCCTCTACTATGACTTGTGGATAGAGGACAGCCCGATGGAAATACGCAAGAACAATGGACACAGAGTGTACGACATAGCCCCCGTCTGCACCTACCCACGTCAGCGAATTATCCCCGAAATCAAGCGCAACGGCTTTGACGGCAATTTTCACGGCATATTGCCTTACGACTTCTTCAAGACAATCCTTTCGGACAGCCGAGCGGAAACATTGCTGAAGTCGGGGCAATACCCGATGCTTTCTTACTACCTGCGCAACCGCTTTAACATGTCGGAGTATTGGCAGTCGGTGAAAATCTGCATCCGCAACGGCTACACCATCCAAGACGCTTCGATGTGGCGTGACATGGTGGACTTGCTGCGCTACTTAGGAAAAGATACCAACAGCCCGAAGTATGTCTGTCCGCAAAACCTCAAAACCGAACACGACAAGTTGGTGCGGAAAAGTGAACGGCAAAGGGAGCGTGAAAAGACGGAAAAGGAACGGCAGGAGGCATTGGAAAACGAGAAGGACTATCTGAAAGCCAAAGGGATGTTCTTCGGACTGACGTTCACCGACAACCTCATCCTTGTCAAGGTGATAGAGAGTGTGGCTGAAATGTTTGCCGAAGGCAGGGCGATGCACCATTGCGTGGGGCAATACCACAAGAGAGAGGACTCCCTTATCCTTTCCGCCACGATTGACGGAGAGCGCATTGAAACGGTGGAAGTGGACTTGCGGACGCTGAAAGTGGTGCAGAGCCGTGGCGTATGCAACTCCAACACCGAATACCACGACCGCATCATCAAGCTTGTGGAGGACAATGCCGAGCAGATACGGCAGCGGATGAATGCGGCATGATTGTATAACAACCTAATAATTACAGATATGGAAGTGAAAATAGAAAATCTGATTTTCGGGTGGCACGAGGAATTGCCCGAAATGTTCATCGAATTGTTGAACACGCTTGTACTGACAAAGAACGAGCAGGATGTAAAGGATGTAATGGAAGTATTCGCCCGAAAGGAACTTTTCAATGCCCTTTTCGCATTCGGGTATGGCGCACACCATTTATGGGTGACGCAGAAGAAGGCTTCCGACCCCGACCAATGTTTGGAGAACAGATTACTGATTGTTGAATTTTAATTGATAAGGCTATGGCAACGAGAATGACCATTAACGGAACAAGCACCTGCCAAGCGGCAGGAACGGAGAAATATGAGAGTTTTCAAACAAGTATCGGCAGGAAAAGTCGCACTTTCGTGCAATACGACTACCGCCATACAGACGGAGAATTGTTTTCCTGCGTAAAGCCCACGCTGGACGAGTGCAGGCGATTGCGTGACGAATGGATTAAAACGAAGGAGGACAGGCTATGACGGCAGGATATGATACGCTGATAGTTACGTTCAGCGACCCAGTCAATGTATTGGACAATATATTTTCCGATGCGTCCGCATGGGGAACAGACTCCCTCAAAGGTTGGATTGAAGGGTACGAAAGCACACGCATGACCCCGATAAACGGGCATACGGCAGTCATCACCTCCGAATACAATATGCCATACGTCAAGGAGTGGCTCATGCGGTATACGGCTATCGCCAAAATGAGAGAATTTTGAGTGCGTGGCGGTGGAAACCACCGCCCACACTTCCAACACCATTAAAAGAGAAAGCGTTATGAAATACTATTTTATACTGACAGACGGCAAGGACGCATGGATACAGTTCGTTTACCTCCCCACGGGAGATTATGTGTCCGGCTATATCCGTGACTTGCGGAGCGTGGGAATATCCGTGCATGATTATGACCTTTGGACAAAAGATACGCGCCCCATTGCCGAGCGCACCCTTGAACACGTGCAGCAAAGGATGAAGCATTAAAAACGGGCGGTAGTCTTGCCGCCCGCTACTTTCTTTCATGAGCAGGTCGGGCGGATAAGAAAGTAGCAAAGAAACCGTTGCCCCCATCTCCGATTTAGATTTAGACTTTTTCCAAAAGCAACTTGTAGGTGAGAGTATGTTCAACACTACCTCCATTCGTTCTTATTTCATCCCTAACTTTATATAACGAAATATCTTCACTCAATATTTTTTCTACACACGCTGAAGATGCTAATATCTCATAGGAAGGATTAAATGTATGTGTTCCAGCTTTCCAGTATTCATTAACAGCAGCAAGTCGCAAATCATTATCATCTGAAAATCTGAATATGTCTAATATATTATCCAACTTATTCATATCCCCTCTAAAATATGGAGGTTCTTTTACTGAAACTCCATAGATAATACCACCGTATTTGCTATAAAATCGTAAAGCACAAATTAAATCTTGGAAAAGAAACAAACATTGTTTCCTCTCTGGTACATTTTCTGGACGGCTTCTGTTTAATAAATCTTCCATTTCTTTCTTTTCATCTTGCATTGTTTCTTCAAATGAAGTTTTTGGCATGATGGTATCACCTACTTGGTATTTTCTTTTATCAACTCTAAAAATCATCATAATAACTATGTTATAAAATAATATTTATTGAAAAGAAACTGGGAGTGTGCTTGCCCACTCCCAGAAGAATATACTCTTTTTCAAAATAAAGCTATGATAGCAACAATCAAAGATAGTATGCTAATCACAAGCTAAGCCTTTTCGTATGACTAATTGGGCTTATTTGATTGAGTTTTCTTCTTTTTTGAAAACTCAATCTACAACTTAAATGAAAAATCTATTTTCATTATTGTGTAATTTGAGTTATAGGTCAAATTTTTATTGTCCCCGTGACCATTTTTGGACTTAGCCATAACAACAAAATTCGTTCCATCTTTATAATCTGCCATATTGTCGCATTTTATTTTTCATACAGCAGCAGGAACTCCATTTTGCGCCGCCGCTCTATCGAGCGGACGGTTTTGCCCTTGTACCGGCAGTAGGCTGTGTATTCACGGTAAATGTCCCTGTTCCCGGCTTCCAGCTTGCGGATGAGCCTGCTTTTCGGGTGTCCGCCATGACCGAGCAGCACCCCTTGACCGACATTGTAGCTTAGGACGGTCAGGAGCAAAGCATCCTTTTTATACTTGCGGAACAGCCTGTAACGCACCGCCAAATCCTTGCGGAGCAGGGCTTCCGCTTCCGCCTCCGTCATGCCGTAGGACAGCTTCTCGTTCGGCAGCCTGCGGTGTCCGTAGCCGTAATACGGGTAGTCGGAACGGTCATGCAGCCCCTCGTATTTTTTCACCAGTTCGACGGCAATGTCGGCTTTCGGGTGGCCGTTGAACAGCGCCAGCAGCCGTGCCGTTTCCTCCGTATCCTGTGCCGGCAGGCTGCCGCAGAGGGTAGACGCTAGCAACAGGAGCAACGCCTTGCACATCATCGGCTGACGTTCAAGGTGTCCGACACCGCCACATCCGTATCCGAGTCGTTGTTGAACTCGACTTCCCACTCGAAGGCATTGCCGAAATTGTCCTCCACCGTGATGGTCAGGCTCTGCGACTCGTCGCACTCCGAAGTGTAGTACAGGCGGAACTTTTCATTTTCCAGCAGATAGCGGTCGTTGGGCTGGAAAACCAGGCCGTTGTCCAGCTTCAACGTGCCTTCCCCGTCGTACTGGAAATAGCGGATGGTATAGACCGCCCCGTCAAACTCGCCCTCACGTACCAGCTCGCAGCGTATCTCCGCCGTTTCGCCCTGCGCCAGTTCCTTCGGCACGGGCATGGTTTCCACCGTGAACGGATAGGCTTGCGTCACGTCCAGGTCATCGTCGCAGGCGGTGAAGCCTATGGAGAGCAGACCCACGCAGATGGCTGCAAAGGTTCTCACTATATTTCTTTTCGCTTGTTGTCTGTTGTTCAATTTGTTCATGTTCATAATCGTTACATTTTAAGTCTGATGTTCCTGTTATTTTTCTCGTTTTGTTTCAGGCGGCTTTGCAGGTACTCGTTCAGGTCCTTGCATCCGTTGTATATGCCGGAGCAATCTGATACCTTTTCTCCGTAGCGTGTGCGCAGGGTTTCCAATGTCCGCCGCCCGGCTTCGTCGTTGTCGAGGCAGCACTTTATCTGCCCGTAACCGTTCAGATGTCGATACGCCCTCGCCACGTTGGACACCGAGTTGAGCACGAGGTGGTCTTCCTTGCCGCCGATGCCCAGCGCACGGGCGGAGAGGTAGTCCATGAAGCCCTCGTACACGTTGCAGGTCGCCGAGCCGACCGGCAGCAGGGTCACGTCCTTCGGCGGCACGCAGCCCTTGAAGAACGGGTTGCGTATCTCGTAGCCGCCGCCTTCGTTGCCGAAAGCCACCGCAAAATACCGCTTGCCGTGCGTGGTATAGCGCATCTCCTTGCAGTTCGCAATGGCTACGGCGGACGGTATGCCCCTCTCTTGCAGGTAATGGAGCAGCGCCCGGTTCTGCAAGGGAAGCACCTCCACATCCTCGAAGCTGTGACCGTCGGAACGGTGCGTATCAACGGCTTTTTGCGGTCCATAGTCCTGTGCCGGCATACCCGCCACTTCCGCCACATACCTCGCTTGCGTGAGGAAGTCGCCCGTCTTGATGAACTCGCCTGCCAATGCGAAGATGTTGCCGCCCTTGCCCTCGCCGAAGTCAAACCAGAGGTTCTTCTCCGGGTTCACCTTGAAAGAAGGCGTATGTTCTTCACGGCAAGGCGACCTGTACCATACGGCATTGGCACGCCTTTGCACCGGGTGATGCCCCAGCCGTGCGAGGAAGTCCTCAATCGGGAACCGTTTCATCGCTTCTATGTCCATAGGCATCCGTCAGTTGATGATGAATTTCACGCCTATCCCGTACTCCGTGTGGCACACGCCCATGCTGCCGCCCCAGAGGAAACGCTCCCTGAGCGAAGCCGTCAGCGCGATGAAGTCCGCGAGATACACCTCCATGTCCAGCGTGGCGGCGCAACCATAGACGAAGGCATCCCCGTTGTCCAGCCTCGCCCCGTCGTACAGCGTCTTTTCGCCCCAGTTCACCGTTTCATATCCGGCAAGGGCTGACGCGCCCGCATAGAGGAACACCACCTTTTTCGCGTCCGACAGGAAGTTGTAGTAGAAACCGCCCTCCGCCGTGAACTGTGCCGCAGGGATGGTCGTACTCCTATAATCATGGTTGGTTTGCAGATATTCCACCCCGTACACCCACTTGTTGCCGCCTTTGGCATAGCTTGACAAAGTGGCTCCCAGCACATAGCCGTCCGCCTCGTTCAGCCCGGCTTTCAGTTCGATGCCCCGCATCTTCGGCAGGCACCGCTGGGCTTCCGCCCGTCCTGCCAGGAGGACGGACAGAAGCGTTACAAGGAAAAAGACTCTCGCTTTCATCGCACGCGCAGTTCGTTGATGGTTTCAGCCTGTACCAAGTCCTCGTTCTCCACGGTAAACGTCTGGTGGCGTCCGCCGTCCTTCTCGTTCATCTCCACCACGAGCTGCTTGCCGTCGGGGATGGTGAACTTCGGAAGGCAGAACACCGTGCGTTCGGACTGCTTCCCCGCTACACGGACGGCGTAGTTGTAGACGCGGAGCGGGAACAGCACCTGCTCCTGCATGGCGGTACGCTTCGCCACCTTCTTGTCCACAATCTTGAACGTGATGTAGTCCACGTCAAACGGCACGTTGCTCTGGTTCTTGATTTCCGTGTGGAAATACAGCAGGTCATTGTGGACATAAATCCCTTTCAGCAGGTACTGGATGCCGAAACGCTTGCAGCCGATGTGCTTCACCTTGCGCTTGTCCTCCTTGTGCAGCGACTTCATGATGAGGTGTACCAGCATCGGGCTTTCGCTGCCCAGTTCCTTCAGGTAGATTTCCTGCGCGTTGTTCGGTCGGTTCACCGTGCTGCCGTCGTGGATAAAGTCCTTCATCTCCACGTTCAGGATAAGCGGCTCGTCGGCGTACTTCACGTTAAAGGTATAGAAACTGCCATCCTCCGTGATGACGCTCATGTTCGTCTCGCTACGGAAGTCCTTGACCGTCGCCTTCACACGGATGACGTTCTCCGCGCCGTCCGCCTTGCCCGCTATCAGGTTGGGCGAACCCAGGTCCACGTAGCGCACCGCCGCCGGAAACAGGATGTGGACGGTCTTGTCATACGTGACTTCCAGACCGTGCGGCGGTATCATGCGGTCGAACATCAGCTTCTTCGTCAGACCGTGGTACAGGTCGCCGTCCTCCTCCGTCTGCGGATAGACGTCCTTCACTAGTTCCAGCCCGTCCTCCTTGGCGGTGGCGGTGCTGTCGTTCGTCACTCCCTGCGCGTAGGTCGCACAGGCGATGCCCATCAGCAGGGCAAACATTGTCATTACTTTCTTGATACTCATTTTACGTTGGATTTAGTGGTAAATAAAAATTGGTTTGTTGATTATTTTTTCTTTTTTCGCCTTTATGTTTTTGGACTGTTCATTCCTTTTCTTGGTAGAGCAATACCCTGTACCCTGACTTCAGATGTACCTTGACCGTGCGCATCCTTTTCGAGATGTACTGCGAGATGCCCTGTATCGCCCCTCGCCCCAAGTCGGAGGCGAGCTGCGCCCCCGCGTCGGTCGATATGTTGATGCTGCTGCCGAGCGAGCTGCCCATGTTCGCCCCGATTTCCTTTGCCGCGTCTATCTCCATCGAGCCGGGGATGAAGATACCCGCCTGTCCGTCGCTGTCGTACACCTCCAGTTCTACCGGGATGATGCTTCCCCCGTGTTCCAGCGAGGTGATGCCGATGCCGAGCCTTTCGCCCTGCAACCGTGCCGCGCCCACAAGGAGCGTGTTCTGGGGAATGACGCGCCCTGACACGCGCATCGGCTCCAGCAGCCGGAGCTTCACCGTCTGCCCGTCCGTGAGGGTCTGGTCGCCCTGCACGCAGGCGGCGATGGTGTTCTTTTCCGAGGCTTCCGCTGTGCCGATGGCGGTGTGGAAACCGTAGTTCCGTTCACCTGCGTAGTCAGCGATAAAAGCCGAGTCCGTCATGGGCTGCGGCAAGGCGGATACCACTGCCGGACGCACCCCGCTCACCGGTTCGGCTTTCATACCCTTTCCGTTGGTTTCAGGTACGGCAATTTCTTCTTTTGGCTGAGTCGCCTGTCCGGTGCTGTTGCCTCCATTTTGGTATTTTGCCGCCAGCTCATAGGACTTCTCCAACAAGGCGACCTGTTCCTCCATAGTAGAAGGCTTGCCCTCCTGCGCCATCAGCATGGCTTCCAGTTCGTCGATGCGTTCCCGGAGTTCCTCCTTTTCCGTGTCCTCCTTCGGCGGCTCGTAGAACGTGCCGAGTGAGGTGTTCAGCCGTTGGTAGGCGGCAGCGGAAGTGCGTATACCGGCTTGCCTTTCCTCGTCGGACTTGTCTTCGGGCGTTTCCGTCCGTGTCAGGCGGTAGTCGTCCGATACAGTATCGCTTTCATTCCCGTTTCCGTCGTTCCAGAACGAGGACAGGTCGCCCACCATACCCCGGCGTTCCTTGCGGCGTTTCTCCAGTTCCAGCTGCTCGTAGGCCTTGGTCTTGTCGCCGATGATTTTGGAGTCTTCGGGCAGGGGCATATCCGTGTTGAACCCCTGTCCTTGTTGCTCCTTTTCCTTGTCCTCCTGCGAGGGCGCGAAGATGAGCCACATACATCCGGCGAACAGCAGCACCATCAGCGGATAGACCAGCATCTTCTTCCTTTGCTGACGCTGCTGTTCCGTCAGCGGCTTCTTCTCTTTTGTTTCATTCTTTTTCTGTTCCTTTTCCATACATTTTGTTTTTAACATATTGTTCATACGCTTCTTGCATACTGCTTTTTTGTGGCAGTTCAGGTTTCTCTATGTGCCGTATCTCCAACGCCCTTTCCCCCTTGCCGAAGCCGATGACGGCGGTAGCGGTCATGTAGAGGCAAAGGACGGCGAAGACGGCAAATGTCGTGAGGACTATCCTTAACCGCGCCTTTGGAGACAAGGCATCCAGTTTTCCACGCAATTCCTTCTTGAAATCGGTGGCGTATTTTTCAATGAGATTTTTCACCTTTCCCATATTGTTACCTTTCAATGGTTCGGATGTCCCTGTTCTCCAATACCGTGAATCCCTCGATGGTGAAGCCGTTGGGGTTGTCGTCCGAGCGGCTCGCGTTGAGCAGGCGGCAGGCGGTCACGAGCGTGCGTTCCGTCACGTTGCTCTCGCGGATGATCATCTGCCTTGCGTATGTCCGCGCCTCGTAGGGGTAGCGGTCGAAGTTGCACACCACGCTGTCCACCTGAAGCACCTGGTTGATGTTTCCGGCGATGATTCGGTTGTAGAAGCCCTTTTCGGCGAAGTCGGCGTAGTAGTTGTACGCACTCTTGTCCGCCAGGAGCAGGGCACGCTTCACGTTGTGCTCGATGGCGCTTTTCTCCGGCGAGAGGGTGAAAAACAGCTCGTGGAAGCGGCGCACGTGTTCCCTGGCTTCCGCCGGGCGGTTCTGCGACAGGTCCTGCGAGAGCGCAAGCATCAGGCTCTTGCCCCCGTCGAGGACGTATATCTTCTGACGCTGCGCCTCGGCAAAGCGGAAGGCGCACACCACCGAGCAGACCACCACGAGGGCGCACGCCGCCGTATAGACGATGCCGAACAGACGTATCTGCCGGAAGCTCGTCTCGATGTTCTTGAGTGATTTGAATTCCATTTTCTTCTTTTCGTCTTTTTAGTTCATAAATACTTTCTCTTTACGTAACTCTTTTTCCCTTGTCGCCGACTTGAGAGCGTCAAGTCAGCGACAAGAGGGACACAAGTCAGCGACTCGTGAAAGGCATGACATACTACTTCCTGAATATCTTTCCGGCCGTTCCCTTGATGAGCTTGCCCGCGCGTCCCGCCACGTTTCCTGCGGCTGCACCCGCCACGCTGCCGCCCAAAGCTCCGGCGGTGTTGATGTTCTTGTTGTAGTTTCCTATACCACCTCCGGCCTGGATAATCCACCCTGCCACCGTCGGGATGGTGAAATAGCCCACGATGCCGATGATGAGGAACACGATGTACACCCCGTCGCTCGCGTCCAGCGAGAAGTTCGGGTCAGCCTGCATCCGCTCGATGTCCTGCCGGAGCATCAGTATCTGGATTTTCGCCAGTATGGTGCTGAACAGGTCGGACACCGGAAGCCACAGGTAAATCTGTATGTAGCGGCTGAACCATGCCGAGAGCGTCGAGTGGAAGCCGTCCCACACGGCGAAGGCGAAGGCTATCGGTCCGAGGATGCTAAGCACCACGAGGAAGAACGTCCGGAGCGTGTCGATAATCAGCGCGGCTGCGGCGAACATCAGCTCCAGCAGCTCGCGGAACCATTCGCGCACCGACTTCTTGATGTTGTACGACGCCCGGTCCATGTACATCCCCGTCATTGTCACGAGGTCGGAGGGCGACCAGCCCAGCTCGTCCAGCTGCCGGTCGAACTCCTCATCCGAGGCGAGGTAGGCGGTTTCCGGGTTGCGCATCATCGCCTCATACTCCAGCTTGTCCTTCTGCTCGCGGTATTCGTTCATATCGAAGGTCTGCGTTTCGAGTATCCCGTGTACGCCCTGCACGACAGGGCTCAGCACGCTGTTCATCGTGCCCAGCACGATGGTCGGGAAGAACAGGATACACAGGCCCAAGGCAAAAGGTCTCAGCAGCGGGTACACGTCTATCGCTTCGGCACGGGCGAGCGACTGCCACACGCGCATCGCCACATAGAACAACGCGCCCAGCCCGGCAAGCCCTTTCGCCACGCCCGCCATGTCCGCGCACAGCGGCATCATCTCGTCGTAGAGCGAAAGGAGTATCTGGTGAAGGTTGTCGAACTCTCCCATAACCTACCAGTATCTTTCGTTGGCCGTCCCGTACAGCGACATCACCCGGTCCATGTCGTTCTTCTTCCTCGCCCGGAGGTAACTTACCGAGATGGTCTTGTTCGTGTAGTAGCGCACGAGGTTGCGGTAGTTCATCAGGCTGCGGTAGGCGTTCTCGATGATGGCGAGGCGTTCCGCGTCCGAAAGCGACATCCCCGTGACGTTCACCACGTTCTTCAAATCCTGCAACACGTCCGAGCTTTCGTCTATCAGCATGGCGTAGCCCGACGAGATGGCGGCAAGCTCCTCCGGCGTGTAGTTCTCATCCGACAACATACGCTGGTAGTTGTCCACATAGATTTCGGAAATTTCCATCACCAGCCCTATGCTTTTCGACACCTTCACGCCGCCCTTCACCACGTCATGCACGGATTTCAAGGCATCGTAATACTTCTTTCCCTGCTGGAAAATCTTCTGTGTTTCCAGGAAGCCGTTAAGCGTGTTCGCCTTCGTTCCCGCCGTCTCCACCATCTCCTTGGCGGAGTTGATGATGCTCTGGGCGAGGTTGCCGGGATCGGACACTACCCATTGGGCTTTTGCCGTGCCCGCACCCGTGAGGCACAGGCAGGCGACAATCATTGTTGTTTTCAATTTCTGTTTCATTTACATTGGATTTAGTGGTAAATAAATAGATTATTACAAATTCTCCTTTCCCTTTGTCTTTTCGCCGTCGGCTGTTTCATCCGTGACCACCCGGATATAGTCGCCGTTCGGTGAGAAGGTCAGTACGTCCGTTTCCTCGTTGTACGCCACGTCAATGCGGAAGCCGGTATTCATGTAGAGGTTTCCGTCCGCTTCCCTTTGCAGCAGGTAGGTTTCCGGCTTCAGCCTGCGCCGCACGCCCGCCCCGCGGAACAGCGTCACCTTGTAGAGTGCGCCCTCCTTGTACACCAGTATGTCGGGACCCGACTCCACGCTCTGCCAGTTGCCGCATATCTTCTCGCGTATATCTTCGTTTTCTTTCATTACCGTCTCGCAGGCTTGCAGCATCAGCGATGCCAGGCCTATCAGACCGCCGCAAAGCAGCAGCCGTTGTGTCTTTGTCAGTTCAATGTTCATTTCCTGTTTCAATTTTTAATGATGAATAATCGGTTTATTGTTCTTCTTCTTTTCGTTTCTCCGCAATCTGCCGGATGGCGGCTTCCATGTCGCCGCCCAGTTTTTCCGCCAGTTCGCGCACTTCCATCTTCTCCGTTTCCTCCGTCGTGTAGGCCAGATATTCCTGCATGGACACCTCCGTGGCGTACACCGCCGACTGCGTGCCGCCAAGTCCTATCCACACTTCCTTGTACCGCCGTGACGGGTCGTTGGACTGGTTGATGGAGAGTATCTGCGACTTCTCTTTTTCCGTCAGCCCCAGGAGGGACTGTATCTGGTCAAAGCGGTTCATGAACTTCCGCTGGTCAAGCAGTATCTTGCAGTCCGAGTTGTTGATGATGCTTTCCTTCACAATCGGCGACGAAATGATGTCGTCCACCTCCTGTGTCACCACAATCGCCTCACCGAAATACTTTCTGACCGTCTTGTACATATACCTCAGATAATCAGCCATGTTTGCCGAGGAAAGGGCCTTCCAAGCCTCTTCCACAATCAGGAGCTTCCTGACGCCTTTGAGCCGCCGCATCTTGTTGATGAACGCCTCCATGATGATTATTGTCACCACCGGAAAAAGCTCGGCATTATCTTTCACGGCATCAATTTCGAAGACCACGAACCGCTTGTGCAGCAGGTCGATGTTCTCCGTGGAGTTGAGCAGGAAGTCATATCTTCCGCCCCTGTAATACTGCCGGAGCGTGGTCAGGAAGTTGTCGATGTTGAAGTCCGACTTCGCCACCTTGATGTAGCGTTCCTCCATTTCTTTGCGGTACACGTCCCTCATGTATTCGTAGAACGAGTTGAACGACGGCACGATGTTCTTGTCCTGACCGAGCAGGAGGATATAGGCGTTCACCGCGCTGCCCAGCTCCGCCGACTCCGTTTTCGTGGCGGGTTCGTTCTCGCTTTTCCACAAGGTGAGCAGCAGCGTCTTGATGCTGTCCTTCTTCTCCACGTCGAACACCCCGTCGTCCGTGTAGAACGGGTTGAACGAGATAGGCTTGTCCTCCGTGTAGGTGAAGTAGATGCCGTCCCTGCCTTTGGTCTTGCGGTGAATCATCTCGCACAGCCCCTGATAGGAGTTGCCCGTGTCCACCAGTACCACGTGGGAGCCTTGTTCGTAATACTGTCTGACAAGGTGGTTCATGAAGAACGACTTGCCGCTGCCCGAAGGCCCCAGCACGAACTTGTTGCGGTTGGTCGTCACGCCCCGCTTCATCGGCAGGTCGGAGATGTCGATGTGCAAGGGCTTGCCGCTGATGCGGTCCGCCATGCGGATGCCGAAGGCCGACGGAGAGTCCTTGTAGTTGGTCTCGCCCGCGAAGAGGCATACCGCCTGTCCGATGAACGTGTGGAACGACTCTTCCGCCGGAAAGTCCGCCGCATTGCCGGGGATGCCCGCCCAGAACAGTGTCGGGCAGTCCGTCGTGTTGTGGCGCGGCACGCAGCCCATGCTGGCCAGCTGGCTGCCCACATCATTTTTGATACGTTTCAGTTCCTCCGTGTCATCGCTCCACGCCATCACGTTGAAGTGGACGCGGACGGACTTCAGCCCCTGAGAGTGCGCCTCGTTCAGGTATTCCTCCACCCATTCGCGGTTGATGGCGTTCTGGCGGCTGTACCGGGAGAGCGACTGCATGTTGCGTGCAGCCTTCTCGAAGCGGCGCAGCTCCTCGTCGCTGTTGCCGATGAACACGTACTGGTTGTAGATGTGGTTGCAGGGCAGCAGCAGGCCCAGCGGTGCGGCGAACGACAGGCGGCAGTCCGAGCGGTCGGTGGAGAGCCGCTTGTAACGGCTGTCCGTGGCCACCGCTGCGGGCAGGTCCTCCGTGTCCGACAGGGTGTGCAGGCACAGGCGGTTGTCGCCGACGCGCATCTCCCTTGCCGTCATCTCGATGTCCTCCAGACAGTCCACGTTACCCAGCGACAGGGCGAAATACCTCCCGATGATGCCCGTTTCCTTCTCAGTTCCGACAAGCTCGTCATCGGAGAGCCGGCGCAGTTTTATATGTCCCGAATCGTTCATGATACGCGCGAACTGCTCCACCGCCTCAATGAACTTCACCGCCGTTTCCTTATCCTGTATTTCCTTCGGCACGCTGTGCCCCCGGCACAGCGTGTTCCAGTTGCTCTGCTGGCGCAGCCGTTCCTTCGTGGTCTTCGTCAGGAACAGGTAGCACTTGTGGTGCAGGAACGGACGCTCGTTGAAGTGCATCTCGTAGCTGCGGGCAAGGAAGCCCATGCCGTCCCGGCCGAGGTCGGGACGGTACCGCTCCTTCACGTACCAATCCTGCTTGTGCAGCACCGAGTAGTCGGGCAGCACCTTTATCGCCTTGCACCACGCGGCGTGGATGTTCTCGTACTCCTCCGCCGTGACGGTATAGACCTCCGGCAGCTCCACCTCGAAGGCGGCGGTGATGTCCGCGTCCTTCGAGACGATGCAGCCGTGCTCCACCGAGAGCAGGGGGAAGCGGCTTTCCAGCGTGGAGGCTTTCATTACATTTCTCATACGTTTCTTCCTTTCTTCCTTTGTTGTCTTAACAGTCTGGACACCCGTCGGCGGTGGAGCACATGGCGGGGGCGCATCCGTGCCGCGCCCAGCTTCATCAGCCCGTGTTCGCCGTATTTGGCGTTCAGGCGGAACGTGAGCCACACGAGCGAGGAAGCGGACACCACACCGAAGCCGATGCAGAGCCACTGGCCCGCGCCTGCCATGTACAGGATGATGAAGAGGACGAAGGCGGCAAGCAGCCCGCCTGCGAACAGGAAGAGGTATTGCGCCTTCAGTCCCTTGAACTCCACCGGACGGCCGATGCCCTTGTTGATAGGGTACTCAGCCATTGTCCTTATACCTTTTTTATTAAAGGAAGAATGAGCGTAGGATGGTCGCACTCACAATCAGGAAGATGCACGCTCCGAACCAGCTTGCGGCGGTCTTCGAGGTGTCGGGATCGCCGGCGCTGAACTTGCCATACACCTTGATGCCTCCGATGAGTCCTACCACCGCGCCGATGGCGTAGATAAGTTTCGTGGCGGGGTCAAAATAGGAAGTGACCATGCTGGTGGCTTCGGTGATGCCCGCCATGCCGTTTCCTTGTGCGAATGCTGAAGTGGTTGCAGCCAGCAGAAGGGCCGCGAGAATGAGTTGCTTTTTCTTCAAATTTGTCATAATCGTTTCTTGTTTTTGTGCCTCCGGGTTGGATATTCCCTTCGGCGGTTGATACTTGTTTTACTTCTTGCGGCTCTGGATGGAGCCGGCTTTTGGATTTAGTGGTTCGGTGGCAAGCCGATGGTTTAGCCGTAGTCGATTTTCTTTTTTCGCATCGTTGTTACTTTTACTGGTTATACATAGTCGCGGATGTCAAAATCCGCAATGTCATCAGGCACTTTCGGCATATCGTTTGAAATGTTGTCAACGGAAACGGGATGGCTCCCGTTTTTGCCCGTTCCGGCTTTCGCTTTCTTGTCAAGGCACCTGTTCATAACTGCCCGCACTTTGTCATACATCCCTTCAGAATTGGTCAGCTTGTCGAACAGCTCGTTGCCTTCCATGTCAATGAATACTTTTCCGGCATGGTCAAGCTCGCTGTCCGCCGCTTTCGGTTTCTTCACCGCAAGGACAGCCCTGTCAATGTCCTCGAAGGTATGGCCGTCGGCCTGATGCGGAGTGCCGTCGAAACCTTCATCATCGTCATACTCGGACAAGTCGGAGACACGGTAGTCGGTAAAGGTCTCGTCCAGCTTGTCATTTGGTACTTGGCGCGACGTCTTGGCTTCCTGCTCTTGACCGTTTACGGGTACCGTTTCATCGGCAAAGGTAACATCCTTTTCATCCACGACCTCGGCTTTCGCGGAAGTGGCAGCTTCTGGCACAGAGGTGTCCTTTTCTGTCCTTCTCCGCTCCGGCATCCTGAACTTGCTCTTGCCCATGATGTCGGGCAACGTCCTGCCGCTTTCCGGTTCCGGAGGCTTCTTGTTTCCGCTGCACCCTGTCATTTTCCTTTCGTTCATCATATAGAATACCGTCCATACGTTGAACAGCATCAGTAAGACTATCAGCACTGTTTCCATAGGTCATATATGTTTCCGTAAAAGGTAGTGGTCAAAGTAAAGGTCGTTTATTTCGGCACGGTACATTTCAAGATGTTCGCAAAGTACCTTGTCAATGTAGGCGCCGATGGTTGTCTTGTTCCTACCTAACGTATGCACGATGTCCGCTATCTTCTCCTGGACTTCCCGGCTGATATACACGCATTGCCTTGCCTTGAGTTCGTCCCTCTTTTCAAGGAAATACGAATATGGGCGGGAATTGCGCGTTCCCTGTATGTCGGCGAACTGCACGTCGCCTTCATCAGCGCATTCCGGTGATGGTTCTCCGGCTATCCCTTCCATGATTGAGGCGATGTCCTCAAATGAAGTGCGTTCATTACCTGTTTTCTCATTCCCGTTTGCGGAAGCGCACCCCTTTGATGCGCATTCAGTCTTCTTGTTTTTCTTTAATAATCCCATTTCAGTCTTTGTTTTTAGATGTTGAATGATTTGATATGTCTGTTGAATGATTCGGTGATGCCGTCACGGTATTCCTCGAAGTGGGCGGTCAGCACGTTGTCCACATAGCTTGCCATCGAAATCCCGTTCCCGCCTACCACCTGTATGATTTTCTGTATGCGGTCGTGGTACTCCGGGCGGATATAGGTCTGTCTGCCCCTCCGTGCGGTTATGTCGGACTCCCTGATGAACCTTTCTTCATATTCCCGCCATGTCCCTTTTACCGGAGGCTTCTTCTTGGATGGCTTGCCGCTTTCGACGGTTTCCTGCCCGGTGCTTTCATTGTCCGTGGCGGCGGGCGCGGACGTTCCGGATTTCGGAGGCAGGACGTCCAAATCGTCCTGCCTGAGCGAGTTGATGACCACGTCGGCATAGTTCTCCTCAATGTTCCTTTTCTTTTCCATGCCGCTTTATGCCTTTACGGTTTCCAATATCTCGTCCACCAGCAGGTCGAGGTTGCTTCCGCGCACGAGGGCCTTGTCCGCAGGGAACACGGTGGAGCGGAACACAGCCTTGCGTTCACGTGCCGTCTCCTTTCTGAAACGCTTGCTGTCCGGCAGGGCGGTTTTCAGAATGGGCAGGGCGAGTTCCGCGCATACGTCCGTGTACACGGAATAGAGTTCGCTCTTTTCCCGACCGTCCACCATGTTCCATACAAGGTGTATGGCCTTGACGTTTCCTTTGCCCATGCTGATGAAATGCTCGTTGATGACCTTGGCGAACACGATGGAGCTTTCCATGACCACACGGTCCGCAATGATGGGAGTGAAGATGTAGTCCATCTTGGCCACCGTGTTGATGACATCCCTGTTGTTCGCCGTTCCGGGCATGTCGAAGAAGATGAAGTCAAGGTCAGGCAGCTTGGCTTTGAGCCGTTCGGCCGTCTCGATGGCTTCGCCCGCCGGGCAGCACACGACCGGGTAAGGTTTCTTGCCCAGCCTCTTTATCTGCTCGTAGGCCATCTTCTGGTAATACGGGTCTTCTACGGATGCCTTGGTGTCACGCTTGCGCATGTCATACACGCTGTACTGGGGAAAGTCGCAGTCTATGACCGCCACGTTGTACCCTTTCACATAATGCAGGTAGCTTGCGACGAGGACTGTCAGCGTCGTCTTACCTGCGCCTCCTTTCTGGGTGGAGAATGCCACATAGTTCGTCTTTTTCATTCTTTTTGTTTTTTTAGTCTGTTGAACATTGGCCGGGCGTGCCGCGTATTGCCGGCAGTACGTACACACACCTGACCGTTTTTTCAGTTATGCGCCCTTCTGTCCGTCCATTCGTTCCGCCGGGTATTCTTGCGGGTTTTCGCGCGTGTTTCCGCAAGGTTTTCCGACAGTCCGCAAGCGTGGCCGTATGCGAGGCCCGGCTCATATCCGGACTTATGGGCGTTGGTTCATCCTTTCCAGCGGATGGAGGTTCCTCCGTGTGTCTGAATGTCTGAACACGCTGCAAAGTAAAGGGCATTTTTCCATATCCGTATCGTTTTGGAGTTTGGTGGCAGCTTGTGGCAGCAAGTGGTAGGGAGTGGCTTCGTTCTTATCACGTTTTCAAAGGCTTAAACGCCCTACCTTTGCACCCAAGCGGCAGGGCAAAGCCGAAAGCGCGTACCGCAGGCCCCGGCTCCGTCCTTCTTTTGGGCAGCCGAAAGGTATCGGGCGACCGATACCTTATGAAAAGGTAATGACAGGTCTATCTCCAATCCGTCTGCCACGGATTTTTGTGTCCTCAAAGACACAGCAAGGTATGTTTCGAGTTACCCGAAACCTTGCGGGTTACTCCCGCAAGCCTTGCCCCTGAAAGGGGAAGGGGGCTTCCTCTCCGAAGTCGGGAAGCCTGTTTCTTACCTGCGGTATGTATGCCGGAAGCTGCGCTTATGGCGTGAAACCACTAAATCCATAGTAATAATGAACAGAGAACGTAAGAAAGGGGGAAGACACCCCAAGTTGGAAAAGAAAACGCACCATGTGATGCTGCGTTTCAACGACGAGGAATGGCTCAGGTTCCTCGCCATGTACGAACAGACGGAGGTGAAGGCAAAGGCGGTGTTCGCCAAGGCACGCATCTTCGGCGGGGAGTTCCGTGTGTTCCGGGAGGACAGGACGCTGGTGGAATACTACGCCAAGCTGTCTTCATTCCATGCGCAGTACCGCATGATAGGCAACAACTACAACCAGACCGTCAAGGAGCTGCGCTGCCATTTCTCCGAGAAAAAGGCGATGGCATTGCTCTACCGGCTGGAGCAATGCACGAAGGAACTGGCGGCATTGACCCGCCAAATCGTGGAACTGACAAAGGATTTCGAGGAACGATGGTTGCAAAAATCAGTTTAGGGAAATCGTTGTTCGGGGCACTGGCGTACAACGGGGAGAAGATTAACAAGGAACAGGGCAAACTGCTCGGCACGAACAAAATTTTCGACGGCTGTTCCGGCAGGATGGACATCAGCCGCGCCATGCAGGACTTCTCGCGCTACCTCTCGCCCCACGTGAGGACGGAGAAGCCCGTCATGCACGTATCGCTCAACCCGCATCCCGATGACCGCCTGACGGACATGGAACTGGAGAACATCGCGCGTGAGTACATGGAACGGATGGGGTTCGGCGAACAGCCGTACATCATCTACAAACACGAGGACATCGACCGCCACCACCTGCACATCGTGACCATCCGCGTGGATGATAACGGCAGGTGCATCAGCGACCGCTACAACTTCCGCAGGAGCAGGGAGATTACCCGTGAGCTGGAACACAAGTACGGTCTGCACCCCGCCGACCGCAGGCAGCACCGCCATGACAACCCCTTGCGGAAAATGGATGCTTCGCAGGGCGACGTGAAGCGTCAGGTGGCGAACACCGCCAAGGCGGTCATGGCGACCTACAAGTTCCAGACGATGGGCGAATACCGCGCCCTGCTCTCCCTCTACAACGTCACGGTGGAGGAAGCCCGTGGCAACGTGGACGGGCGCGAGTATCACGGGCTGGTCTATGCCGCCACCGACGATGCCGGGAACAGGGTGGGCAATCCTTTCAAGGCGTCCCGTATCGGGAAGTCCGTCGGCTATGAAGCTGTGCTGCGCAGGTTTGAATTTTCCAAAGGGCAGATCCGCGACAAGCGTCTGGCGGACAGGACACGCAAGACCGTCGCCGCCGCGCTCGCCCGGACATACCGCAAGGAGGAGTTCATCGACCTGCTTCGCGCAAAGGGCGTGGATGTGGTGTTCCGCCACACGGACGAGGGGCGCATCTACGGGGCGACCTTCATCGACCACCGCACGGGCTGTGTGCTGAACGGCTCACATTTGGGCAAAGAGTTTTCCGCCAACGCCTTGCAGGAGCATTTCACCCTGCCGTATGCAGACACACCGCCGATGCCGTTCACCGTCACGGAGGACGCACTGCAAACAGACATCCATTCCTATGAGGAACACGACGAGGGTCACTCCACGGGCTTGGGCTTGCTTGGCAGTGACGCATCGGGCGCACAGGCGGAGGAAGCCGCCTTCGAGCGCGAACTCAAACGCAAGCGGAAGAAACGCCGCAAGGGTTTGGGGCTGTAATTTATTCCTCCGCAGGGCATAGGGGATGAGGTCGGACTTCATCCTACATCAAGTCCGGCCTCATGTACCATGAAGTCTGGGGTGATGTATGCTCACCTCCGTACCGTGCCTTGCGGAGATATTGTTCAACTTAAAAACAGAAACAGATTTATGTCACAACAGGAAGACGATTTGAGGGCATTGGCGAAAATCATGGATTTTCTCCGTGCCGTAAGCATTATTCTGGTGGTCATCCACCTTTATTGGTATTGTTACGAAGCCGTAAGGCTGTGGGGCATCGACATCGGTGTCGTAGACCGGGTGCTGGTGAACTTCGACCGCACTGCCGGGCTGTTCCACCACATTCTTTATACGAAACTCTTTGCGTTGGTGCTGTTGGCGCTTTCCTGCCTGGGCACGAAAGGCGTCAAGGAAGAAAAAATCACATGGGGAAGGATTTGGACGGTGCTTGCCGCTGGGCTGGTGCTTTTCTTTCTCAACTGGTGGATATTGTCCTTGCCTTTACCTGTGGAAGCCAACGCAGCTTTTTATGCGGCTTCAATGGCAGCGGGCTATGTCTGCCTGCTCATGGCAGGCACATGGATGAGCCGTCTTCTGCGCACCAACCTCATGGAGGACGTGTTCAACGTGGAGAACGAGAGCTTTATGCAGGAAACCCGGCTCATCGAGAACGAGTATTCGGTGAACCTGCCCACACGCTTCTATTACAGGAAGAAGTGGAACAACGGGTACATCAACGTGGTAAACCCGTTCCGTGCGTCCATCGTATTAGGCACGCCGGGCAGCGGAAAGTCGTATGCCGTGGTAAATAATTTTATCAAACAGCAGATTGAAAAGGGCTTTAGTCTTTATTGTTACGATTTCAAATATCCTGACTTATCGACCATTGCCTACAACCATCTAATGAACCACGGCGACGGCTACAAAGTCAAGCCGAAGTTCTACGTGATCAACTTCGATGATCCGCGCCGGAGCCACCGCTGCAACCCCATACACCCGAATTTCATGGAGGACATTACCGATGCCTACGAGAGCGCCTACACCATTTTATTAAATTTGAACAAGACTTGGGTGCAAAAGCAGGGCGACTTCTTCGTGGAGAGTCCGATTATACTGTTTGCCAGTATTATCTGGTTTTTACGGATTTATCAGGATGGAAAGTATTGCACCTTCCCACACGCCATCGAATTGCTGAACCGCCGTTACGAGGACGTTTTCCCTATCCTCACCAGTTATCCCGAGCTGGAAAACTATCTTTCACCCTTTATGGACGCTTGGCAGGGCGGCGCGGCCGAGCAGTTGATGGGGCAAATCGCTTCAGCGAAAATACCATTGTCAAGGATGATTTCCCCGCAACTCTATTGGGTCATGTCTGACAGCGAATTTACGCTTGACATCAACAATCCCGAAGAGCCGAAAATACTCTGTGTCGGCAACAATCCCGACCGCCAGAACATCTACGGCGCGGCATTGGGGCTGTACAATTCTCGAATAGTCAAGCTCATCAACAAGAAGGGCAAGCTGAAGTCGGCGGTAATCATCGACGAGCTGCCCACGATATATTTCAAGGGGCTGGACAACCTCATCGCCACCGCTAGAAGCAACAAGGTGGCGGTCTGCCTCGGCTTTCAGGACTTCTCGCAGCTCAAGCGCGACTACGGCGACAAGGAAGCGGCTGTGGTGATGAACACGGTGGGCAACATCTTCTCCGGTCAGGTGGTGGGCGAGACCGCCAAGACCCTTTCGGAACGGTTCGGGAAAATCCTGCAAAGGCGCCAGAGCATCACCATCAACCGCGAGGACAAGTCCACCTCCATCAACACGCAGATGGAAAGCCTGATACCCGCGAGCAAGATTTCCACGCTCACGCAGGGCATGTTCGTGGGCGCGGTGGCCGACAACTATGGCGAACGCATCGAGCAAAAGATTTTCCATTGCGAGATTGTGGTGGACGCGGAGAAGGTGAAACGGGAGGAACAGGCTTACAAGCCTATCCCCGTCATTACGGACTTCACCGATGCCGACGGCAACGACCACATGAAGGAGATGATACAGGAGAACTACAACCGCATCAAGGCTGAGGTGCGTCAGATTGTCGCCGACGAGTTGCAGCGTATCCAGTCCGACCCCGAACTGCAACATCTCTTGCAGAACAAGTAATACGCCACAGGCGAAAAAAGGAAAATCCGCAGCTCGGTTCAGTTCACGACTGGGTTACGGATTTTTCTTTTCTTGTGCTGTCTTTTCCGCTTTAAGCAATTTGTTAAGGGTGGAAATGACAAGGGTCATCAGGTAACTCTTCAATTCGCTGTCTTCTTTCAGTAAAATGCCATACTCTTCGGCAAAGGCTTCCAACGTCCATCTCCGGATGTCTGCCATATCCTCCCCGAAGGGTATTAACCGGTTCTCATTCCAATAGGCGGTAACGGCAGATACGACCATTGACTTGAATGCCGACTTTTGTCCTGCATTCAGTTTCTTGTAGCGTGTCCTTTCCGTAATGGGCGGTTCGCTGTATGGCATGACGGACACCGGGTCATAGACGGACACCAAGTCGCCGCCGTAATCAACGATTATCGGCAAGTCTGTCGTTATACCGTGTTTCCGTTTCTTCTTTTTTGCCATCGTGCGTGAGAGAATATGCTGCTATAAATGAAGAACGCCCCCCAAGTATGCTGCCTTGCGGCTCGCCTGGGAGGCTTATTATCTTTTAGTTTATAACTGTCTTGTTAATCTTGTGATGCAAAGGTAGGCATTTTTTCTTGAATGGCAAGCGCATGAAGCCGGAAAAATGACTATTTCCAGATTTTTTCGTTTTCCCAACCTTCGGCAAAGCCCATTGCGGAAAGTGACGCTACGCCTTTATATTCATCGACCAACGTTTTCAGCCTATCCTTGAATGAAGAAGTGGGATTGGCTGTCTGCAAGAGGTATCCCAACATACAGAAGAAATAATACACCTTGCCACGCTGTACCGTATCAGGATTGCTTATCCATACCAGCCTTTTGGAAAAATGCAGTTTTTCAGGTACGATGCTCATTTCCCTATTCCAAAGCCTTGCATGGTGGGCGCACAAGTTACGCACGTAGTTCATGGTATGCAGCCATGAGCAGAATGTCTTTGGAGGCAAACCGAAATAATCGGCTATGCCGTTGATGTCCGCCCTGCTCTTCAATCCCGTACAGATGCGTGACAGGTGATTGAAATACATGATTTCCACACTCATCCACGAAGGGGGATTGACTGGATTGTCATATTTGTTCCGGTAGTGCTGGATGAACACCTCAGCCCGGTTACTGTGCAATTGGTCGCTGATATGTTTCTGGATTTCGGCATACACATCGAATGTCACGATGGAGCCGTCACGCAACACACGCCGTTCCGGAGCTTTGAATATGGAAGGATTATCTTGCCAATGGGAACCGTATTTGTGGCTCAACTGATAAATGATTTGTGTCCGGATGGCTATTTCCAGCCGTTCAATGGCATCGAATACGAGCAGGCGTAATTTTCGGTCAAACACGTACAGGTCATACACCATATCCCATGTCGTGCCTTCCTTGAAACTGTCAATGATTGTGCCGTTCTCCTTTTTCTTATAAGGCAGCATATAGGCACTGAGCCGGTAATAACTGATGTTGGCAAGCAGTCTTTCCGCCCGCGGAATGTCCGGAACAGACATGCCCCTTGACTGCAAGAGGGCGACTTGTTCCGTGTAATTCAAAGGCGGTTTCTTATATGTTTCCATTCTGTATGTGCATTATAAAATTGAGCCACTTCTTGAAGTGGCGAGCCTTAGCTTTTTCCATCTAAGGGCGATGATGGATACAAAAGTAACCTTTTTCATGGAGAAAACAGACAAGGAATATCCTTTTCTTCATGAATGCGTATAAAAAACAGGCAAGGAGACACTCACGCGCCCCCTTGCCCTCTTTGTTTTGTATGATTAACAAAAATGTTTTATCTTCTCATCCGCTCCCGTTCCTCGTCCAGCAGCATCCGTCTGTTCACCTTTTCCGCCGCACGGTCGAGGAAGTAGGTGCGGCTCTCGTTTTTGCGCATCTTGATGTCATTGTAGATATTGTAGCAGCCTTTCGCCTGCACGCCGAACACCTTGTAGAAGTAGGCGGCTATTTCTTTCAGCGAGGCTTCGCCGCCGTTGATGCAGCCCATCTCGCTGACACCGTAGATAAGTTCCACGAGGTCGGATGCCTTGCCCGTCCACCGCATCGGCGGGGCATCGGCAGGCGCATCGTCTTTCTTTTCGTCTTTGCAGGGGATGGAGGATAGTGGCGGCACTTGGCTGTGTGGCAGGACAAGGTGCTTCTGCATTCTGCGCACGAAAGCGAGTGCTTTTCGCACATACACGCAGTGGTCGGTATCCATGTCTTGCAGGGCTTTATGGTATTGCAGTTCCGTTTCCGCATAGCTCAACGCAGGCAATGGGTGGCAGAGGCTTGCCGCTCCCGTACAGAGCGACACGACCGCCGTAGTGAACTCGTTGTATGCCGCACCCAGTTCCGTGCGGCTGTCGGGGTTGTCTATCAGACGGAAGAATTCCGTCTCGGTCAGTATGAGATGTTCCATTTTGCTTTCAGTTTTATGTTATTACACTTGGGTTTGAAGTGTGCGCACATAATACTATACGGCAAATGGGGTGCCCAAAAGACTGCTTTTTTTAGATGTTTTCTCAAACATCTGATATTCATCTAATTAGGTACTATAATTTGTATTCTGAAGGATAGATTTCTTCCTCTTTCCTGTTCGGAATCAGAACACGGAACAGCCTCCCGAACACATAGGCGAACACGGATACGCCAGTCTTGCGCGGATTTCCGCCGCGTCCGTACACCGCCCTTACCGTACCGTCCTTGTACATCCGTACTGAACGGCATTCAAAGGTGTCTTCGGGCAGCATGGGGTGGAACAAGCGGCATCCGCCTCCCGCAACCACGGGTATCGTGTGGATGACCATCTCGTCAATGAGCCGCATCCGTATCAGCCCGTTGACCATTCCTGCCGTGGATGTTGCCGCCTCAATAAGGTAGACCATGCCGTATGGGCTGCGTTCCAGCCAGTCGGGAAGCATCGTCAAGGGAGTGTCCGGGGTAAGCACGTGGGCTGCGGCCTTCATCTTGCCAATCCCGTACCTGTCACCACCGAGCCATTCCGACGCCTTGCGTGAACTGTTTGCCAGATAGCCGTCAAGCGTGATGACGGCTGTCAATATGACTTTTCCCATTTTAGGTTTTTCTTTAACGACCCGGGCCGTAAAAAAGATAGCGTACAAAACACGCTATCTCTAATGGCGGCTCTGGTAAAGCCTTACGGGAAATACACGTGAATGTACGCTACGCCGAAGCATAGCATAAGCATCACGCAATGGCTCCCGTTGTCGAAATTTACCAGATTTACGCATTATATGTATAGAATGAAAACAACATCCAATAAATTGATAACAAATATCCTGTAAATCAAAGTTTTATAATCTTATTTTTATTTTCGGTTGTTTTCAGTACTTTCAGTAGATTGGCTCTTGTTTGGTGCAATTTTGTTTCTCATTTGTTTCTCAAATTCGATACTTATTCGTATATTTGCAGTAGAAAAAATGAGAAAGGAATCCCTATGGCACGAGTTAAGAATCATACAAAAGTCAAAGAGCCAATTCGTCTTCGGATGAAGTCGCTGAGCAATGGCAGCAAGAGCCTGTATCTGGATATATACCGCGACGGAAAGCGGACATATGAATACCTCAAGATGTATATTATCCCGGAAACGGATAGCAACTCCCGCAGGCAGAATCAGACGACAATGGACGCCGCCAATGCCATCAAGTCGAAGCGTATTATCGAACTGACCAGTAATGAGGCCGGGATTGTATTCCGTAAGGACAAGACTTTCCTGCTGGATTGGATGCAGGTTTATATGGAGGCTCAAGAGAGTGCCGGTAAGAAAGATGGCAGTCAAATCAAGATTGCCATGCGCATACTGAAAGACTATGCCGGAGAAATGGTCACACTGGATCAGATTGACGGGGACTTTTGTCGTGGCTACATCACTTATCTGCTGACGGAATATCATCCGAAAGGCAAGGACATATCGAACTACACGCTTCACAATTATTACCGTGCGTTGAACGGTGCGTTGAACTCTGCCGTCAGGAAGAAAAAGATGAAGGCCAACCCTTTCAACGAACTTGAGAAGTCGGAGAAAATCCGCAAGCCGGAGAGTATGCGGTCGTACATGACCATCGAAGAGGTACAGGCGTTGATTGACACTCCTATGCCCCACGAGGAATACGAGATTGTAAAATGCGCATATCTGTTCTCCTGCTTTTGCGGATTACGCATCAGCGATATAATCAAGCTGAAATGGAATGACGTGTTCGTTGACAGGGGACAGTACCGTTTGGCCGTGTCCATGAAAAAGACCAAAGAGCCTATTTACCTGCCCCTCTCTCCTGAAGCGTTGAAGTGGATGCCGGAACGTGGGGGCAAATCATCAGAAGATAATGTGTTCGACCTGCCGTCCGCCAATACAATCAGAATGCAGCTCAAACCTTGGGCGAAAGCAGCCGGAATCTCCAAGCGGTTCTCCTACCACACCAGTCGCCATACGTTTGCCACCATGATGCTGACGCTCGGAGCGGACTTATATACTGTCTCGAAGCTGCTCGGCCATGCCGATGTGAAAATGACACAGGTGTATGCCAAGATTATCAATAAGAAAAAGGACGAGGCTGTGAATCTTGTAAACGGTTTGTTTCACTAATTGAAGGCATTCTGTGGTCCATGTCTAATTTACAAACATATATTTACGGCATTTCTCCGGTTGTAAATGCAACCGAAGTTAATGCTTCCATCACATATTATAAACTCAAAAAGGTAAATCGACATGAAAAGACCTGAAGACGGCCTTCTCTCTTTTTGGAGGGAGCCAACACCTGCAGCACTTCGCTGCGGACAAGGATGTGGCGAATGAACTTTTCGCCCTGCTTACCGAAGCAAAAACAGTTTATCTCCACGATGTTGTGTTGGGTGGTAAACAGTACCACCGCTATGTGGACGATTTCGTAAACGGACACCGGTACATAGACTGTGACCATGCGGCCTGCCGGAACTGCCACGAAATGAACATCCACATTGTCAAGGGGCTGCTGACCGAGTGCGCCAGTTCCGTCCAGCCCTGCTTTGCCGCACCGGATTTCACGTTTAATGAGTGCATGAAGTTGAAACGGATGTATGACACCTCGGAATCGTTGTCTCCGCTTGGTCCGCCCCGTATCAACCGACCTGCGGCTCTCTCTCTTTCTTTTGGTTGTAATTTTACCCCGGAACAGATGAAAAGTATAGTGGCTTGCGCCAATACTTATCATCTGTTCTGTGTTTCTGTACGCATTGAAGACATGGAGGCTCTCTTCGCCTGCAAGAAGGGCTTTTCCATCCGCGTGAACAATATCCGCCGTGTGGTAATCCTGTTCGATGCGCTTCTTGAAAACTCGTTCATCCAATCTCGGTGGCAGAATGTTCTCGGCAAGGGCGCATTCCTGCAGTCCAAGGACGGGACACGCTCCGTTTCGGTGTCAACCCTGTCTTCCGCGCTGTCATCCATCAAGAACAACATGACATCGGTCGCATACAGCATCCGAAAGGTCATTGATCGGCTGAAAGAATGACAGAAAGTGACAAGAAGCGAAGTATGTGAAAGGTAAAAGCATGAGAGTTACAATGACACGTGCATAGTATCATTCCCCAAATCACGGCATCTTCGTTTACAGGACATACCTTTGACCTCCGTTAGCGCGCTGCATAACGGAGGTTTCATCTCCATTGTCAAAAATCAAACTGTGTTATTATGCCGAATAGAATGACATTCATGGAGCGGATGAGCGGACGGCTCGCCGCCATCGAATCGGTACTGAAGAAATTGGAACCGGTCGAAAGTCTCTTGGAGCGTATTACGCTGCTGGAAAATACCATCTTCACGACCAAGAGAGTTTTCACATTTCAGGAAGCCTGCATGTATATCGGGGTTTCTGAAAGTATGCTGTACAAGCTCACATCGAGCAAGGAGATACCGCACTACAAACCGCGCGGTAAAATGGTTTATTTCGCCAAGGAGGAATTGGACGAATGGCTGTTGCAGAATTATGAACCTACCATGAACGAGGCAGTGCGCAGGGTGACGGAAGCCGCCGCCACAGAACCGTTCCTTAACAAGAGACGCTATGGAAAACGAAAGAAGGATTGACCGCACAACCAGCATGGGGATGGATGAACACCGCCTGTCGGACATCCTCCATGCCTCGCAAATCAAGGCGACGGACATTTATGAGACCCCTCCGCAAATCATCTGGATAGATAACTCAACGATTGCCACGCTCGGCAATTTCAGTGCATCGACTGGCAAGGCGAAATCGAAAAAGACGTTCAACGTCTCTGCGCTTGTCGCCGCATCATTGGCGGGGAAACAAGTATTGAACTACCGTGCACATCTGCCCGAAGGCAAACAGCGTATTCTGTACGTCGATACGGAACAGAGCCGTTTCCATTGCCGCTCGGTATTGGAGCGTATATTGCGGCTGGCCGGGTTGCCCACGACGACCGATCCGGAGAATCTCGATTTTTTCTGCCTGCGTGAATATTCGCCGTCGGTGCGTATCGAGGTCATCGACTATGCGCTGCGCCAACAGAAAGGCTACGGACTGGTCATCATCGACGGCATTCGCGACCTGATGCTCGACATCAATAATGCCGGTGAATCGGTGGAAGTCATCAACCGGATGATGGAATGGTCTTCGAGATACGACCTGCACATCCACTGTGTGCTTCATTTGAACAAAGGGGACAACAACGTGCGCGGACATATCGGAACGGAGATGAGCAACAAGGCGGAGACCGTGCTGGTCATCAGCAAGAGTAACGAGAATCCCGGCATCAGCGAAGTCCATGCGCTCCATATCCGGGAAAAAGAGTTCAAGCCGTTTGCATTTACCATCAATGAAACAGGACTGCCCGTCATTGCGGAAGTACACTCGTTTGGCGAGCCCCCGAAGCCCAAGGCAAGAACGGGGTTTACGGAACTGAGCATCGAACAGCACCGCGAAGCTCTCTCTGCCGCATTCGGGGAAAAGCCCATCCGGGGATTCGACAACCTGCTGCAGAGCCTGATGGTCTCCTACGAGGCAATCGGGTTCAAACGCGGCCGGAGTGTCATGATAAAACTGATGCAATACCTGATAGACAACCTCAAGCTCATCATCAAACGGGACAAGTTGTTCTATTACGACATGACGCCTACCGAGGCCATGCTTTTTGATGAAGAATGAAGTCGTGCGCGGGCTTATATCATTTAGTTTACTTTAGTATTTATATATATAGGGGAAAAACTAAACTAAACCTTTTTTTGAAATCAAGTGAAAGAAAAATAGATGACCATAGCAGAAGCAAAACAAGTACGCATCGTGGATTTTCTGGCACAGCTCGGCCACCATGCACAGCATATAAAATCGGAACAATACTGGTACTTCTCACCGTTACGGAACGAGCGTACCCCGTCGTTCAAGGTGAATGACCGAATCAATGAATGGTACGATTTCGGCGAGGCGACCGGCGGCGACCTGGTGGAACTGGCAAAATACATTTGCCGGACGGACTGCGTGAGCGAGGCACTGGCGTATATCGAGAGGCTTGTGAATGGCGCATCACTACCGAGAACCCGTATGCCGACCGCTCCACCCCGACCGGTGGAGGCTGAAATGAAAGACGTGATCGTGATTCCACTCCGCCATCACGCCCTGTTCTCTTACCTCCAATCCCGGCTTATCGACGCGGACATCGGCCGTATGTATTGCAAGGAGGTGCATTATGAACTGCGAGGCCGTCATTATTTCGCTCTCGCATTCGGCAATACCTCCGGTGGTTACGAGGTGCGCAACGCCTATTACAAGGGATGCCTGAACAACAAGGACATCTCATTGATAAGACATCTGACAGAAGAGACACAGGAAAATGTCTGTGTTTTCGAGGGCTTCATGGATTTCCTTTCCTATATGACACTGAAACTGGCAGGCGACCGAACGGTCTGTCTTGCCATGCCATGCGACTACCTCGTGATGAACTCGGTAAACAACTTGAAAAAGACGCTGGCACGTTTACAGGAATATTCGGTCATCCACTGTTATCTCGACAATGACCTTGCCGGGCAGAGAACCACAGAGACCATTGCCGGGATGTATGATGGACGTGTCAGCGATGAATCCTGCCACTATGCGGAATACAAAGACCTGAACGATTACCTGCGCGGAAAGAAACGCTGATATTCAGTGTTCTCCTTTGCCACCTAAAGCTCTCCACCACGAGAGCTTTTTTTATGCCCCGATTTCTCCATTTCCCTCCATAGAGACTGCAATATAGTACGATTTAATAGTTCGATTTTTGGAAATTACATAAATCTCATTAACGAAATAGATGTTTAATGCTCAATTATTTTATGGTTTTATATTTCGTGCGTTTCTTTGCAAAATCATACTAATACAAATTTTAATATTCATACTAAATACATGAACTCATATTTCATTTTTGCCATCGTCCTGACGGTTGCCTACATCATTTACTACGCCGTCATCATAGCGCATGACATCTACGGGAAAAAGGGGACGGACAAACCGAACGAGGAAGTTTTCGACCTCGGCGCACCGGAAGAGGAAGAGAGTGTGGCTGTCACGGAAAGCGAGACCGGCTTCAGTATCGGTAGCGAGAACTACGAGACGGAAAGTACGGCTACCTCTTCCGAAACATCCCTTGAGGATGTCAAGGACAAACCGGGAACGGCGCAGGAGAAACTGGAACGGCTGAAGGCCGAGGCGGAGGAACAGATGGAAGAGACCACGCCTTACCTGTCGGACGCACGCACGTCGGAGGAGATGTACAAGGCTATGATTTCCAAGGGACGGTTAGACAACCGACCGGAAATAAAGTGGAACCCAATTCAAGACCGGTTGTGAGATGTCGAAAGCTAAAAAGATTCTATGTGCGCTGTGCCTCCCGTTCCCCTACACGACTTTTGCCAAAAGCGGCAGCGTGAACTATAGCTGGGGAGCGGATGCGTTGGCCACGATGCACGACTTCGTGGTGACGATGATGCTCTATGTCCAGTATATCTGTTGCGCTATCGCCGGAGTTTACGTCATCGTGTCCGTCTGTCAGATATACATCAAGATGAACACGGGCGAGGACGGCATCACCAAGTCGATAATGACGCTTGTAGGTGCGTGCCTGTTCCTGATCGGGGCATTCTATGTTTTCCCGGTTTTCTTCGGCTACCGCATATAACCTTACTTGTATCAGGTCGCAGACAAATAAAGTATTCACTAAAAAAGTAAACGTATGTTTCAGAAAACCAAACAACTGTGCCGCAAGGCATTCGGATTCGTCAACGGAATCCCTACCAAAGTAATGATGTTCTCCTTCATGCTGCTGTCCGGCATGGTGGCGAAAGCGCAGAACTCCGCAGGCGACTATTCCGCCGGTACGAGCGCATTATCCACTGTCGCGGAGGAGATTGCCAAGTATGTGCCTATTATGGTGAAATTGTGCTACGCCATTGCCGGCGTTGTGGCCATCGTGGGTGCAATCTCGGTATATATCGCCATGAACAACGAGGAGCAGGACGTCAAGAAGAAGATCATGATGGTCGTGGGAGCCTGTATCTTCCTCATTGCGGCGGCCAAGGCGTTGCCTCTGTTCTTCGGTATTGCCGCTTAAACATCAAGGATAAGTATGAAAGGCAAGGACGAACGCTATCCGGACTACCCGCTGTTCAAGGGACTGCAACGGCCTCTTGAGTTTTTGGGCATCCAAGGCCGGTATATATATTGGGCGGCGGTGACGACGTGCGGAGCCATTGTCGGCTTTGTCGCCGCCTACTGCCTGCTCGGTTTCATTGCCGGGCTTGTCGTGCTGGCAGCCGTCGTATCGGCCGGTATCGTGCTCATCCTCCTCAAACAGCGGAAAGGACTGCATAGCAAGAAGGTCGTTCCGGGTGTGTATGTGTATGCCCACTCGCGCAAGATCTGACGAAAGAAAAACCATCACGGCAATGTGCATGGCTTTATTGATTGTTGAACGCGGGCGGGTTTGTCTTGAAGCAAGGCGAACCTGCCCCTATTTAATTACACGTATATCGAAATGACCCTATACATCATTTTATGTTTTGTCGCTTTGTGCGCGGGTATGGCCTTGTCGGTCTATGCGTTCGGTACGGGCGGCAAGCGCAAGCGAATCTTTCAGGACATCTATTTCTCGGCGGAGGAAACGGACGGTGTGGGTGTGCTGTACACCAAGACCGGCGAATATTCCGCCGTACTTAAGATAGAGAATCCGGTACAGAAATATTCGGCGGACATTGACAGTTACTACGACTTCACACACTTGTTCACCGCCCTTGCGCAGACGTTGGGCGAAGGGTACGCCATCCACAAGCAGGACATCTTCGTCAGGAAACAGTTTGCGAGCGAACCGACTGACGGTCAGGAGTTCCTGTCTTCATCCTATTTTCGTTATTTCAAGGGACGTCCTTACACGGACAGCCTTTGCTACCTGACCATCACGCAAGAGGCGAAGAAAAGCCGTCTGTTCTCGTTCGATAGCAAAAAGTGGCGCGACTTCCTTGTGAAAATCCGTAAAGTACACGACCAGTTACGTGACGGCGGCGTACAGGCCAGATTCCTGAACAAAGCCGAAGCGAGCGAGTACGTCGATCGTTACTTCGCCATGAACTTCAAAGACCGCACCGTGTCGATGACGAACTTCAAGGCGGACGATGAAACCGTGTCGATGGGCGACAAACGCTGCAAGGTGTACAGCCTTGTGGACGTGGACTGTGCCGCACTGCCCTCACAGATACGTCCGTACACGAATATCGAGGTCAACAACACGGAAATGCCCGTCGATTTGGTGTCGGTGGTGGACAGCATCCCGAACGCCGAGACGGTGGTCTATAACCAAATCATCTTCCTGCCCAACCAGAAGCGTGAGCTGTCGCTGCTCGACAAAAAGAAGAACCGCCACGCGAGCATTCCCAATCCGAACAACCAGATGGCGGTCGAGGACATCAAGCGTGTGCAGGAAGTCATCGCCCGTGAGAGCAAGCAACTGGTATATACACACTTCAACATGGTGGTGGCCGTGTCTGCCGGTGCAGACCTGCAAAAGTGTACGAACCACTTGGAAAACGCTTTCGGGCGTATGGGTATCCATATCAGCAAGCGGGCATACAACCAACTGGAACTGTTCGTCGGTTCGTTTCCGGGCAACTGCTACACGCTCAATGAGGAATACGACCGTTTCCTGACCCTTTCCGATGCGGCGATGTGCCTGATGTACAAGGAGCGTGTGCTGCACAGCGAGGAAACGCCGCTGAAGATTTACTACACCGACCGTCAGGGCGTGCCGGTGGCTATCGACATCACGGGAAAAGAGGGAAAGAATAAACTGACTGATAATTCCAATTTTTTCTGTTTGGGGCCTTCGGGCAGCGGCAAGAGTTTTCATATGAACTCGGTCGTGCGCCAGCTCCATGAGCAGGGAACGGATGTGGTGATGGTCGATACGGGGAACTCATACGAGGGACTGTGCGAGTATCTGGGCGGCAAGTATATCTCCTATACCGAGGAACGGCCTATTACGATGAATCCGTTTCGCATCAACCGGGAGGAATACAATATCGAGAAGATAGACTTCCTCAAGAACCTTATCCTGATGATTTGGAAAGGGTCGGACAGCCAGATTCCCGAAATCGAGTTCCGCATTGTCGAGCAGATAATCATAGACTACTATGATGCCTATTTCAACGGATTTACAAGATACACCGACGAGCAACGGGAGGTACTGCTGAAAAACCTGTTTGCGGCGGCCAGCCGAAAGAACCCAAACAAACCACCCAGAGAGGTGGATGAGATGGTGCGCAAACAGATAGAGGTGCTTGAGGCACGGCGGGCGGCTCTCAAAGTGTCGGAACTGAACTTCAACTCATTCTTTGACTACTCATTCGACCGTCTGGAGCAGATCTGCACCGAAAATGACATCACGACAATCAGCTACTCGACCTATTCGACCATGCTGCAGCCGTTCTACAAGGGAGGCGCATATGAGAAGATTCTCAATGAGAATGTGGATTCGGCACTGTTTGACGAGACATTCATCGTCTTTGAAGTGGATGCAATCAAGGAAAACAAGAAACTGTTTCCCATTGTCACACTGATTATCATGGACGTGTTCCTGCAGAAAATGCGCATCAAGAAGACCCGTAAAGTCCTTGTCATCGAAGAGGCGTGGAAGGCCATTGCCAGCCCGCTCATGGCGGAATACATCAAGTTCATGTACAAGACCGCCCGTAAGTTTTGGGCTTCTGTCGGCGTGGTGACGCAGGAGATACAGGACATCATCGGCAGCGAAATCGTGAAGGAGGCCATCATCAACAACTCGGACGTGGTGATGCTGCTTGACCAGAGCAAGTTCAAGGAACGCTTTGACGAAATCCGAAAGATTCTTGGTCTGACCGAGGTGGATTGCAAGAAGATATTTACCATCAACCGCTTGGAGAACAAGGATGGGCGCAGCTTCTTCCGCGAAGTGTTTATCCGTCGGGGGACGACCAGCGGCGTGTACGGCGTGGAAGAGCCGCACGAGTGCTACATGACCTACACGACCGAACGGGCGGAAAAGGAGGCACTGAAGCTTTACAAGAAGGAACTTCGGTGCAGCCATCAGGAAGCTATCGAGGCATATTGCCGGGACTGGGATGCCAGCGGTATCGGGAAGGCCCTGCCTTTTGCACAAAAAGTAAACGAGACGGGGCGTGTGCTCAACCTCCGTCCCGTGCATGAATCCAAATAAACATTGCAGCCATGAAACGACTACTCCTTATCCTGACCATCGCCTCGGTCACACTCTGCCAGACGGTTCACGCCCAGTATTACAGCGTGAACTACGACACCCGTACCGTTGCGGCGATGGTGGCTGCCTTCGGTACGGAAGCGGTCGCCGAAGGGTACTACCGGGAGCAGGTCGATGACGTCCTCAAGCACTACACGGCAGCGGAGGTCGCTACCGCCGGGATATTCGCGGCCAAGTTCTTGGAGCATAAAGCCCTGAGCGACCTCGGCATCTGGAACAGCCGTACGGAAAACTACTACTACCGGCGCATCTACCGGATGGTGGCGGAGAAAATCATGCCCAAGATATGGGTGGTGGCGAAGCAGATGCTCCATTCGCCGCAAACGGCTATCTATTGGGGCAGTTACCTGATGAAAGTCTGCGATGATACCAAAAGTCTGTGTATGCAGTTCGAGAGCGTGGTGACCAACAGCACGCTGACCTTTTCGGACATCGCCTTTCTCGAAATCAATCCGGAAATTGCCCCCTTGCTGAAACTCTCCGAAACGGGAAACATCGACTGGCAGCGGATGATGGACAACTTCGCCCGCATACCGGGCAACTTCACCCACGAGAACCTGAAAAGCGACCTCGACAACCTTTATAACACGGGGGTCGGCCTTGCAACGGCAGGCATTGCCAATCTTGGTGACGCCCTGTTGCAAAGCAGCTCGTTCCATGACCTGCTGGGTGGAAAGGTTGAAGAAATCGGCAACCTGTATGAACACTACGGGAGTCTATTCGAGCAGGCGGAACATGACATCAGCGGCTTGCTGATTGACATGGTGGGTGGTCCGGACAACGTGGCCGGTCTGTTCAACTTCAGCAACTACAACCTCACGGCATGGATGACCGACTACCTGGACGAAGCGATGGGGAACTATTACACGCAGCGGTGGTACATTGCCCGGCGTGACCAAGGGAGCGTATCGCTGTGCGACTACTATCCTCCGACGGACGACAACAGCATCCTGAACGGGGGCGCATGGGTGCGGTTCAACACGAGCGACCCGAATTTCTATCCTGATGCCTCGCAACGGGAACAGGTACTTGCCAACTCGGAAGGATATGCCGGTTGGTCAAGAAACCGCGTGCAGCAGTTGAACAACCAGAACGACGGGTTCAGCTACAGCATCAACTATTGGATGAGTGCCTATATCATCAGCAAGAAAAACAAGCAGACCAAAAAGGCATACGCATACGAAATCCATGTGAGCAAAAACTGGAACAAAGAAGAGGTCGTCTATGAGGAAGTCTTCGATTCCTACTCGATGGACTTGAACACGTTTCGGGCGCAACTGAATGTCCGGCTTGCGGAGTTCAACGAGAACGAGGACGGCTACACCTATTATATATCTTCCGGTGCGCGGAACTATTACCAAGCAACGGACGCAGCCAAATTGAAGGGATGCGAGAGCGTGACCATCAGCGTGACCTGTTCCGACGGGGTTACGCTCGGACAAGGCTCGACACAGTACAAGTGCCGCAAGTGCGGCAGCTCGTTGAATGCCCACACCAAGGAGTGCGCCATGCAGACCTCGGTGACGGAAAACGACCTCGACCTTTCGGAACTGGACGCGCTATTGAACGAGGCGAACAGCCAAGCGGCCAATATTGAAGCGCAAATCGGGGCATTGGAAAACGAGAACGCTGTCCTGCTGAAGAAAATCAGTACGGCGAGCATTGAGGATGCGGCGAATTACCGGCAGCAGTACAACGCGAACAAGACACGGATAGACCGTCTGAAAGGAGAACTCGCGGAATGGAAGAAGAAACAGTCCGACTATGCCCAAGCAAAGTCGGATGCCGCAGACGACAACAGCGTGGCGACGGATGACTATTACCGCATCCCTGCCATCATGCAGGACTGCAAGGCGGCATACGGTCTTACTTGGCAGGACGGCGGAGCATGGAACGGCTACTCGTATGTACGCAAGGCGACCATGCCGAATATCAACGGTATCATCACATTCAGGGCTACGGTCTCCATTGCCCGCAAGCCGAAATATTTTCTCGGCATAAAAATACACCGTACCATTATCCAAATCAAGTGGGAACTCACTTCGGAATATACGGACACACACGTCGCTGACGTGCTGACCCTTGATCCGGGACTTTCGGATGCGGAAAAGGCTAAACTGGTAAACGACCGGATAGCCGAAATCGCCCGTGAACATCCGTCCTGTAAAATCACGACGGAATACGCCCGCAGCGCACCGACGGAAGAAACGCCATCAGGCGACGTGTACCATCTGCTGTGGTCAAGCGACCGCCTTGAGATAGCGCGAGAGGTGGACAGCAGAATCACCAAGATATATGCCGACTTGGTATCGCTGGAAAAGATGATGCACTACAAGCGGAGCATCCTTGACGTGATGAAGGATGTGCAGCCCGGACTGGACACGGACGAAGGCCGTAGGCTGACACTCGTGGAGGAATGCCATGACCGCTGGGTGGAGAATGCACGGACGCTTCGGAGCGGCAACAGCAGGAATAGCAGAAAGGAGGTACGGCCATGAAACGTACCATACAGATTGCCGTCGTGCTGTTCGCCCTGCTGCCCGGTATCGCCAAGGCGCAGTGGACTTTCGATATAGTCTCCGTCGAAGCCTACATCAACGACCACAAGAAGCAGCGCAGCCTGCTGTTGGCTCGTAGCACCTTGGAGTACAGCAACAAGCTGTTGCACGAGTACAGCTGTAAAGAAATTGGGGACTATAAAGAGTTGAATATTGACCTTGACAAATACACCCGTGCGTTCGATGCCATCGACGTCATGTACCAGTCGTTGCGCACGGTGTTGAACGTCAAGAATACCTATACATCGGTCAGCGACCGTATCGGCGACTATAAATCGTTGTTGGAGGATTTCAATGCGAAGATCTTGAAACGTGGACGCATCGAATCCGCAGATACCCTGATTATCTCCATCAATGCGAGGGGGCTGAGGGCGATTGCCCGTGAGGGGGAACAGCTCTACAAGTCCGTGAGCGACCTCGTGCTGTATGCCACCGGAGCGGCAGCCTGCTCGACCTCCGACCTGCTGATGGTGTTGGAGGCCATCAACCGCTCATTGGACAACATCGAGCGGCATCTGAACCGGGCCTATTTCGAGACATGGCGGTACATTCAAGTGCGCATCGGCTATTGGAAAGCAAAGGTATATCGCTCCCGCACCATGCGGGAGATTCTCGATGACGCCTTCGGGCGTTGGCGCGGAGCCGGAAGACTGGATTATTAACGACAAAAAGAGAAGAATATGAACAGAAAACTATTACTCATGGCAGTGGCGGTCACCGTAACGACAGCCGTACACGCACAGTATGTAACGTACAACCATGATTCGCCGAAGCAGAATCAGGTAACGGTCATGGAAACCGGTACGGGCGCACTCTCGCCCGACCTCTATTATTCCGTGCTGCACAACAAATACAAGAAGTCGGCGGCGGCCAAAAACAAGCTCTCGTTCCGCACACTTGCCGGTATCAATCTCTACAACCAGGTGGACGAAGCGGAAGCCATTGATTCGGCTTTGGTCAAGCGGGCGAAGGTCGAGGCGTTGAACGTTGCCGACCGGCAGGCGGACATCGCGTGGCTTGCCGAGGGCGATAAGGTCAGCAGACAGATGGACCGGTTCCGGCGCAACATCGACCGTATTCTCCTGTCCGGCGGTACTCCGGCCGACAAGGAACGGTGGACGGAATACTACCACGTCTATCAGTGCGCCATCAACGCCACGAAAGACGCCTATATGCCAAACGCCCAGCGAAAGAAGGAGTATCTGCGCATCTACGAGGATGTGGCACGGCAGAACGAGATTTTAGTGAGCTACCTCGCCAAGCGTCAGAACGCAACGGCAACAAGCACACTGCTGAACGCAACGGACAACCGTACCCTGCATAAGGGCGGCATTGTCCGCAATGCCATGAGCCGGTGGCAGGAATCACGCCTTGCGGTGCGTGGCTCGCAATCGGGCGGCAACGGAAACGGCGAAGATGACAACGAGAGTGTAAACAGAGGGAAATAAAAAGACAGGGCTATGGCAAACGGAGATATACTTTCGGATTTCGGCATCAACCTGTTGGAGGAGGAAATAGATGATGTCATCTTTCAGACCAACGAGTTTCTGACGGACGCGACTTTTACCGGTGCGCAGGGTCCTTTTTGGTGGATATTGCAGATGTGCATGGCACTCGCGGCACTGTTCTCCATCGTCATGGCGGCAGGTATCGCCTACAAGATGATGGTAAAGCACGAGCCGTTGGACGTTATGAAGCTGTTTAGGCCGCTTGCCGTGTCGATTATCATCTGCTGGTGGTATCCGCCTGCGGACACGGGTATGGCGGGGAGCCGGAACAACTGGTGTTTTCTGGACTTTCTGTCCTACATCCCGAATTGCATCGGGTCGTACACCCATGACCTGTACGAAGCTGAAGCTTCACAGATATCGGACAGGTTCGAGGAAGTTCAACAGCTCATCCATGTGCGTGACACGATGTACACGAACCTGCAGGCGCAGGCGGATGTCGCCCACACGGGCACATCCGATCCCAACCTGATAGAGGCGACAATGGAGCAGACCGGCGTGGACGAAGTGACGAGCATGGAAAAGGATGCGGCGAAGTTGTGGTTCACGTCTTTGACGGCAGGAGTCATCGTGGGGATAGACAAAATCATCATGTTGATTGCTCTCGTGGTGTTCCGAATCGGTTGGTGGGCAACGATTTACTGCCAACAAATCCTGTTGGGAATGCTGACGATTTTCGGACCGATACAGTGGGCGTTCAGCATCCTGCCGAAATGGGAAGGTGCTTGGGCGAAGTGGCTGACACGCTATCTGACGGTGCATTTCTACGGGGCGATGCTCTATTTCGTGGGCTTCTATGTGCTGCTGCTCTTTGACATTGTATTGTGCATCCAAATCGAGAACCTGACGGCGATAACCGCCAGCGAGCAGACGATGGCTGCCTACCTGCAAAACTCGTTCTTCTCGGCAGGCTACCTGATGGCGGCTTCGATTGTAGCCCTCAAGTGCCTGAACCTTGTTCCGGACTTGGCGGCATGGATGATACCGGAGGGCGACACGGCATTCTCTACCCGAAACTTCGGCGAGGGCGTGGCACAGCAGGCGAAGATGACGGCAACCGGAGGGTTGGGCGGCATCATGAGATAATCCGCAAAAGATAATATAAACCCAATAAAAATCATAACAACATGAAATTGCAAGAGAAAATCAAAAGTTGGTGCAAGGATGAGAAATTCATGTCCTTTGCACAGGAACGAGCGAGAAAAGAGGTTTGCGAGGTGACGGAAAACCACCGCATCGACCCGCAGTATGAAGAACTGGACGAAGCCTTCGAGTACGACGACCGGTACATCGCCCCCTTGGTGACGTACCTGACGTACAAGCTGCGTCTTGCCCTGCTGCAGCGGAACGCAGGTAAGCGCAAAAGAGGAATCTGGTGGGTGCTTGTCCACGTGGAGATGCAGGGCTATTACGTGGAGATATTCTCGGCGGAGTTCGAGAATCTTTTGACGGAACTTCGGGATGCGGTCATACCCATGCTGCACACGGAATATGTACAGATGTTGAACGGTAAAAGGGAATAACCGATGGTCATCAAGAATTTGGAAAACAAAATAAGACTGGTGGGCATCATCTGTACCGCTTTTCTCGTGGGATGTGTCATCATCAGCTTGTCAAGTATCTGGACAGCCCGGACGATGGTCTCGGATGCGCAGAAGAAGGTGTATGTGCTGGACGGCAACGTGCCTATCCTCGTGAACCGCACGACAATGGACGAAACGCTTGACATGGAAGCTAAAAGCCATGTGGAAATGTTCCACCATTATTTTTTCACGTTACCGCCAGATGACAAATACATCCGCTATACGATGGAAAAAGCGATGTATCTGGTGGATGAGACGGGGTTGGCACAATACAACACGCTCAAGGAAAAGGGTTTCTACTCCAACATTTTGGGTACGAGTTCGGTGTTCTCCATCTATTGTGACAGCGTGGCTTTCAACAAGGAGAAGATGGAGTTCACTTACTACGGACGGCAACGCATTGAGCGGCGGAGCAACATCCTCATGCGGGAACTGGTCACGGCGGGGCAACTTAAGCGTGTGCCCCGAACAGAAAACAACCCGCACGGATTGCTTATCGTGAACTGGCGAACCCTGCTGAACAAGGACATCGAACAGAAAACGAAGATCAACTACTAAACAACGGAGTTTATGAATATCAAGGGATTCAGGCGGATGCTCTTCGGTGAAAAGATGCCGGACAAGAACGATCCGAAATACAAAGACCGTTACGAGCGGGAGGTGTCCGCCGGACGAAAGTTCGCCCAAGCGACACGCATTGACAAGGCTGCCGCCAAGGTGCAGGGATTCGCCAACGCGCACCGGATACTTTTTCTGGTCATCGTCTTTGGTTTCGCTATCGGAGGGTTCACTTGGAACATCTATCGCATTACAATGGCATACCGCAACAGCCGGCCGACACGCACGGCGACGGAAATGCAGGATTCGGTGCTACGGGAAAGACACAAGAGGCTGCAAGGGGGTGAAATAAGGGAAAATCGGAACGAGAACAAGAAATATGAACCGCAATAAAGGAGTGCTTATGAATACACGATTTGAAAAATCAGTCCGCTCGTCGGACGAATGGTACACCCCGAAGGAGGTGTTGAAAGCGTTAGGCAGGTTCGACCTTGACCCTTGCGCCCCTATCCGTCCGTTGTGGCCGACCGCCGAAGTCATGTATGACCGGAACATGGACGGATTGTCCCTGAAATGGGAAGGGCGTGTATGGCTCAATCCTCCGTACTCGCGTCCCCTTATCGAACAGTTTGTCCGAAAGCTGGCGGAACACGGCAACGGCATCGCGCTGTTGTTCAACCGTTGCGATTCCAAAATGTTTCAGGACGTCATTTTCGAGAAAGCGACGGGCATGAAATTCCTGCGCCACCGCATCCGGTTTTACCGCCCGGACGGAACACGCGGCGATTCTCCCGGTTGCGGCAGCATCCTGATCGCATTCGGAGTGGAAAACGCAGAAGTGCTGAAAAACTGCAGCATTGAAGGCAAGTATGTACAACTCAATTAAAAGATGTATGATGAAGATATTTGATAAAATCAATTTCAGGGAGCCGAAGTATATGCTTCCGGCTGTCCTGTATATCCCGCTTCTGGTTGCATCGTACTTCATCTTCGACCTGTTTCATACCGAAACGGCGGAGATTCCGGACAAGACGCTGCAGACAACGGAGTTTTTGAACCCCGATTTGCCGGATGCCCGGCTTAAAGGCGGTGACGGCATAGGCAGCAAGTACGAGAACATGGCCAAATCATGGGGTAAGATACAGGATTACTCCGCAGTGGATAACATAGAACGAGATGAACCCGATGACAACAAGGAAGAATATGAATCGCAATACACGGTGGACGACATCGCCTTGCTCGATGAGCAACAGCAGGAAAAGGCTGCGGCAGCGCAAATTGCCGATGCCAAGACACGCGAGCAAGAAGCTCTCGCGGAACTGGAGAAAGCCCTTGCCGAAGCAAGGTTGAGAGGACGCAATGAGGTATTACCGGCGACCGATACGGACAGTACCGCATCGGCGCAACCCCCGACGGCAACCATAGAGGTCAAGGGAAAAATAGAGGAAGAGAGCCGTTCGGTAAAAGCCCCGTCAGAGAACGAACCGCCCAGCGAAGTGGTACGCAAGGTAAAGACGGCTTCGGATTACTTCAATACGCTTGCGGTCAATGCCCGTGAACCGAAACTGATAAAGGCCATTATCGACGAGGACATCAAGGCGGTGGACGGCTCGCGTGTGCGGTTGCGTCTGCTCGACGACGTGGAGATCAACGAGTGCGTGGTCAAACGAGGGTCGTATCTGTATGCCACCATGAGCGGCTTCTCGTCGGGGCGTGTGAAGGGGAACATCACCAGCATTCTCATCGAGGACGAACTGGTGAAGGTCAGCCTGTCCCTTTACGACACGGACGGCATGGAAGGGCTTTATGTACCGAACAGCCAGTTCCGGGAAACGAGCAAGGATGTGGCAAGCGGTGCGGTGTCGGGGAATCTGAACATGAATACCGGCAGTTACGGCAACAGTCTCTCGCAATGGGGAATGCAAGCCGCTACGAATGCCTACCAGAAAACGAGCAATGCCATCGGCAAAGCTATCAAAAAAAATAAGGTAAAGCTGAAATACGGCACTTTCGTCTATCTGGTGAACGGACGTGAGAAACAGTAAAAACGGAAGCCATGATAGAGATTGACAACATATATAATATGGACTGTATCGAGGGTATGAAGCTCATGGCGAACGGCAGTGTCGATGCCGTGATAGCGGATTTGCCTTACGGCGTGTTGAACCGTAGCAACAAGGCGGCACACTGGGACAGGCAGATACCGCTCGAAGCGTTGTGGAAACAGTACCGCAGGATCACCAAGCCGGGAAGCCCCGTTATCCTCTTTGCGCAGGGCATTTTCTCGGCGCAACTCATGCTCTCGCAACCCCGGATGTGGCGGTATAACCTCGTGTGGCGGAAAGACCGGGTAACGGGTCACCTGAATGCCAACCGGATGCCGCTACGCCAGCATGAGGACATCATCGTGTTCTACGACCGTCAGCCGGTATATCATCCTCAAATGACGCCGTGTCCACCGGAACGGAGGAATCATGGACGCCGCAAGACGGACGGTTTCACGAACCGCTGTTACGGTGAAATGAAACTGGCTCCGGTGCGTGTTGCCGAAGACAAGTACCCGACCTCTGTCATTTCCATACCCAAGGAACACAAGACAGGAGCATTCTATCATCCGACACAGAAGCCGGTAGCCTTGATAGAGTACCTGATACGTACCTATACCAACGAGGGCGATGTGGTGCTGGACAACTGCATCGGTTCGGGTACGACCGCCATTGCCGCCATCCGCACGGGGCGGCATTACATCGGATTCGAGATTGAACCGACGTATTGCGAAATTGTCGGACGACGGATTCGGGAGGAACTGGAACGTGGTCATGGATTAAAGAAAGCGAAATAAGGGAAATAAAGAAATAAACAATATCAACAGAAACGATATGAACAAGAAAATAATTGTAACTGCATTTCTTCTGGCGGCAGGACTTTTTGCCACACGGAACGCACAGGCTCAGCGTACATACGAAGAGATGGAACGGCTGACTGTCAATGAACAGGTAACGACCGTCATCACAGCCACGGAACCGGTCCGCTTCGTGGATATTTCCACAGACAAGGTGGCGGGCGACCAACCCATTGAGAACATCATCCGGTTGAAGCCCAAAGAGACGGGACACGAGGACGGTGAAGTGCTGGCCATCGTCACCATCGTAACGGAACGCTATCGCACGCAGTATGCACTCATCTACACCACGCGGATAAGCGAGGCGGTGGCAGACAAGGAAATTCAGCTACAGGAACGGGATGCCTACAACAATCCTACGGTCTCGATGTCCACAGCCGACATGGTGCGTTTTGCAAGACGGGTGTGGAACTCGCCCGCGAAAATCCGCAACGTGGCGACCAAGGCGCACCGAATGGTAATGCGCCTGAACAATATTTACTCGGTGGGCGACTATTTCTTCATCGACTTTTCCATCGAGAACAAAACGAACATCCGTTTCGACATCGACGAGATACGGGTGAAACTGTCGGACAAGAAACTTTCGAAGGCAACCAACGCGCAGACCATCGAGCTGACGCCTGCCCTGGTATTGGAACACGGCAAGACGTTCAAGCACGGCTACCGGAACGTGATTGTCGTGAAAAAGATGACCTTTCCGAACGACAAGCTGCTGACCATCGAAATGACGGAACAACAAATCAGCGGGCGCAATATCAGCCTGAACATTGACTACGAGGATGTGCTGTCGGCCGATTCATTTAACACCGCTTTATTGGAGGAGGAATGACGATGAAAAAGACGATAATACTGATGCTTGCCTGCATGTGCGTCTTCATGAATGCAAGTGCGCAGCGTAACAGCGGCCGCCTCTCGCTTGGAGTGGGATTGCTGTATGAGAACGGCATGGACGTAACGCTTGCTTACGAACATGAAATGAACTACCGCCATGCGTGGGAGTTTTTCGCCAACGGCTATCTGAAATGGACGGAATGTAAATCTTGCGGTCATATTTGTCCGGAATCCTTCTGGCGCAACTATCGCACTTACGGTTTCGGTGTGGCGTACAAACCTTGTGTGGTGCGTGGACGCAACCATTACGGCAACTTGCGTATCGGAGCTTCGGCAGGGAGCGACACGAACAAGTTTCTTGCCGGAATCCATGTGGGTTACGAGCACAATTATGTGCTGCGGTCGGGATGCACACTGTTCTGGCAGGTAAAGAGTGACATGATGATAAAAGGGGCGGATTTGCTGCGGACAGGTATCGTGCTGGGGGTGAAACTGCCGATAAAATAAAGGAAAAACAAAAAACGAAAATAACATGATACGAAAGATTCAATGGTTTGCAATGGCAGTGACGGCGGTATTGTGCGCTGCCTGTGACGCCCATATCGACGTACCTGATACGGCGGTACGTCCGGGACATATTCTCTGCGAGGACGGTACGGCTTTATCCTACGTACAGTATGAACAGTCGGGAAAACGGGCAATAGCGGTTGTCTTCGATACCGAACACCGTGAAGGTACGGAAGGGAACGGCTATGCGGTTTACCTGTGGGACATTGCTCCGGCAGCTTTTGCCGACAGCCTCGGTGTCGCACAAGGGACGTCGGCCGACATCGAGGCTTTGGACGGGAACATGAACACCTTTGCGCTGTACGACACACGGGAGACGGCTTCGCCTATGGCGGAAGCGGTCTTTGACCTGTGGCGGTACGGACAGAGTGCCTATATCCCGTCGGTGGCACAGATGCGGCTGCTGTATGCCGTCCGGGAAACCGTCAATCCTGTCATCGAACGGTGTGGCGGCCATCCGCTGCCGTTGGATGAAAACGACTGCTGGTACTGGACATCGACGGAGGTAACCGGACAGGAAACGGCGAAAGCGTGGCTTTACTCGACAGGAAGCGGTGCGATGCAGGAGACCCCGAAGACACAGGCGCACAAGGTGCGGCCGATTATCACACTGAACAGGTAGGAACGAAAAGAGGGAAAGGACAAAGACAATGGAAGAAAGCAAGGAACTACAAGGATTTTACAAAATATTCCGTGCGGTCATCTATATCTCCGTGCTGATGGAGTTCTTCGAGTATGCCATAGACCTTGCCATGCTCGACCACTGGGGCGGCATATTGATTGATATACACGGGCGCATCAAGCGATGGATGATCTATAACGACGGCAACCTCGTGTATAGTAAGATAGCGACCTTCCTACTCATCTGCATCACTTGTATCGGCACACGCAACAAAAAACACTTGGAGTTTGACGCACGCAGGCAAGTGTTATATCCACTTATCTGCGGATTGTTCTTGATTGTGTTCTCCGTGTGGCTGTACCATCATACGATGGAAACGAGGCTCTACACCCTGCCGCTGAACATCATCTTCTATATGGCGGCTACGCTGGTCGGTGTGATATTGGTGCATATCGCATTGGATAACATCTCGAAGTTCATCAAGGAGGGACTGGGTAAAGACCGGTTTAACTTCGAGAATGAAAGTTTCGAGCAGAGCGAAGAGAAGGATGAGAACCAGTATAGCGTGAATATACCGATGCGGTACTATTACAAAGGTAAATTTCGCAAGGGATGGGTGTCGATAAGCAACTGTTTCAGAGGAACATGGGTGGTTGGAACTCCAGGTAGCGGTAAGACGTTCAGTATCATAGAACCGTTCATCCGCCAACATAGTGCCAAGGGCTTCGCGATGGTGGTCTATGACTACAAATTTCCGACACTTGCCACTAAACTTTACTATCATTACAAGAAAAACCAGAAGCTCGGCAAAGTGCCAAAAGGATGCAAGTTCAACATCATCAACTTCGTGGATGTGGAGTACAGCAAACGGGTGAACCCCATTCAGGCAAAGTACATCAATAATCTTGCGGCGGCGAGCGAAACGGCGGAAACCCTGTTGGAATCCCTGCAGAAAGGCAAGAAAGAGGGAGGCGGAGGCAGTGACCAGTTCTTTCAGACTTCTGCCGTGAACTTTCTTGCCGCCTGTATCTACTTTTTCGTGAACTACGAGCGGGAACCCTACGATGCAAACGGAAAGAAACTGTATGCGGAGAAACGGCAAGATCCGCAGACGAAGTTCTGGAAGCCGACGGGTGTCGTTCGTGACCGTGAGGGTGGCAGCATCGTGGAACCTGCCTATTGGCTTGGAAAATACTCGGATATGCCGCATATCCTTTCATTTCTCAATGAGAGCTACCAGACTATTTTTGAGGTACTTGAGACGGACAACGAGGTCGCGCCGTTGCTCGGCCCGTTCCAAACGGCCTTCAAAAACAAGGCGATGGAACAGTTGGAAGGTATGATAGGTACGCTGCGTGTCTATACCAGCCGTTTGGCTACAAAGGAATCTTACTGGATATTCCACAAGGATGGGGACGATTTCGACCTGAAAGTTAGTGACCCCAAGTCACCCAGTTATCTGCTGATAGCCAACGATCCGGAAATGGAAAGTATCATCGGAGCGTTGAACGCTCTGATATTGAACCGTCTCGTTACCCGTGTGAACACCGGGCAGGGGAAAAATATTCCGGTCAGCATCATCGTGGATGAGCTACCGACACTGTATTTCCACAAGATAGACCGACTGATAGGTACGGCGAGAAGCAACAAGGTAAGCGTAACGCTGGGTTTTCAGGAGTTGCCGCAGTTGGAGGCTGACTACGGAAAAGTGGGAATGCAAAAAATCATCACGACAGTGGGCAACGTGGTAAGCGGTTCAGCTCGCGCAAAAGAGACACTGGAATGGTTGTCGAATGACATTTTCGGCAAGGTGGTACAGGTCAAAAAGGGCGTGACGATCGACCGGGACAAAACGAGTATCAATCTCAATGAGAACATGGACAGTCTTGTACCCGCCTCGAAAATTTCGGATATGGCGACGGGATGGATTTGCGGACAGACGGCACGTGATTTCGTGAAGACGAAAACCGGTACGGGAGGCTCGATGAACATTCAGGAGTCGGAAGAGTTCAAGACTACAAAGTTCTTCTGCAAGACGGATTTCGATATGAGGGAGATAAAAGCGGAGGAAGCGGCCTATGTACCGCTACCGAAGTTCTACACTTTCAAGTCGAGGGAGGAACGGGAACGCATCTTGTATAAAAATTTCATACAAGTCGGACAGGATGTAAAAGACATGATAGCGGATGTACTGAACAAGCGTGGGGCGAAATAAATCAAAATCCCTGCAATAATTTACGTGGTTATTGCAGGGATTTTTGTATTCCATTCAGCTACCCGAAATCTTGCGGACATAAATGAATCATCTGACAGTTTCCGATTTGGAATCGTTTTCCGACAGCAGATTTTGTAATTTGTCGATGTCCGGTAGAGTCTTGCGCAAATTTTCCGGCATTTCTTGGGCTGTGCGGTATGTCGCCACGCCCATAGGCTTATCATAGTCGCGCACCATGATTTCGACAAATTGGCGGTTGGCATCCTGACATAGGACAATACCGATTGAAGGGTTCTCGTGCGGTTTCTTGTCGGTCATATCATATACAGTCAGATAACCGCTAAGCTGTCCGAGATAATTCGGGCGGAACTTGCCCCGTTTCAATTCCACGATTACGCTGGCATTCAGTTCTCTGTTGAAGAATACAAGGTCAGCAAACATTTCCTCTCCGGCAACTATCAGGCGATGCTGACTGTCGATAAAAGTGAAGTCGTTTCCAAAACGGAGAATGAACTGCTTGATATTGGTTACGATTTGGTTTTCGATGACCTTTTCGTTCCAGTCCTGTTCGCGTTCTCCCACATTCTCCAGATTAACCATTTCGAGCATATACTCATCCTTGAACGCCAATGTCGCTTTTACGGCATAAATGGCTTCGGGCAGCACTTGAAGGAAGTTGCTCGGCAAAGATCCGCGATTTGAATAGATGTCTTCTTTCAAGTAATTTTTGAGAGAGGATAGCGACCACGCATTTTGAGCGGCACAATGGATATAGAACAATCGTTCTGCGATGTCTTTTGAACGAGTCAGGATTTCAATATGATGTGAAAAGCTAATCTTGACAAAATCGTCCCAGGTAAATTCGGTATTGACCGGTTGCCCGATAAGTTGCAGCAGTAGATGCTCGTCAATATCCAATTCGCCCAACGCTGTTGGATGAATTAAAGCCGTACCCTTTTCCGACGAATGGTTTTCCAATTCGCCCAACACTGTTGGACGAATTAAAAACGTCCTCCATTCCTCATAGAATGAGCGCATCCGTTTCAACCCCGATTCAGAAAAGCCGTGCAGACCGGGCAACTCCCGTTGAAGGAGCTTTGATATGGTAGGCAATGCTTTAGTACCCCAACAGCCGATGCGGGAATTTTCAGACACGAATTTCCCCACTCCAAAATACAACGAGAGAGTTTCTTTGTTGACCGCAGCCGCACTTCTATACCGGCAGCGTTCGATGGCATGTTTGATTATCTCTACTGCCTCTGCATATTGTGTATAATCCGATGGGATAACTTGTTGTTCCATATACATACGTTTTTGTGCCGCAAAGGTACGAAAAATACGGGATATACAGGGCAGAATGCCAACATATTATAGTGCCGTGTGGGTCTTATTCGGTATTTTTAGCGTTCCGGTTTCCTGCACTCGCTTTGCTGCCAATCTACTCACTTAGATGTTCATGTGTCTGGGGCGTGCCGAGAAAGCCGGTAGCGGTGTGGATAAGATTGTGAGCGGTTGGCAGTCTTTGGGTTGGCCGCTTCCTACTGTAGCCGAGGAAACACGTCCGGACTATGTTGTGCTGACCTTGCAGTTAGGGATGAAAACCCGACAAGAAAACCTCGCAAGCAGGATTTGAGAAAAGAGCAAATCTTGGAGTTCTGTGTTGAGCCGCAATCCCTATCTGATATTTTGCAACATTTAGGATTGAAAGATAGGGAAAATCTTATGGAGGTCTATATCAATCCGATGATTGGTGCAGGGGTATTGGAAATGACGGAGCCGGACAATCCCACAAGCCGTAACCAGATGTATGTAACGGTAAAAGTGGAACAAGAATTTCAAAAGTAAGTTTATAATAGGATATTGCGGCTTGGACGCATCCAACCTCATACAAATAACACTGCCCGCGTGAAAATGGGGGCAGTGTTATTTATATGGTAGTTCGCTTATTTAAGCTCGTGTACCGCTTAAAAGTTCGGCAAGTTGCCGGTCGCAGAATTTATCGTATTCCTCCTTGTCTGTACCGCTTTCGATAGCCCGGTCGATAACATCGCCCAGTTCGTCGAAGCAGACTTCTTCATTGACACACTTTGCATTGCTATCATCTTCTTTCAGTAGATAGACCTCGTAGTAATCAGAGCCGTTGAGAGCGATAACGACATATCCGGCGTGTAACCGTCCGTTTACTTTCAGCCGCAGTGCCGGTAATTCTTGGAATACCGTAGCGACAAATTCGCTGACTCCCCACGACATAAAGACGGGTATGGGGGTAAATGACAGTAATTGTTCTTTGATGGTCTGTGCGATGTGCATTACATACTCTTTATCCATAACTTTGATTTTTAATATGATTATTGATTTATGTTAGTTGAACCATTCGGGGTTATCCTCTTTTAATTCCGTGATGAGTTCATCGTCCGGTAATTTGAGGGTCTTCGCATCGGCGAAAAAGAAAACCTCGTCATATATTTGTTCGGCTTCCTTACTTGCAAAACCTTCGCTCTCGTCCTCGAAACTGCCCGGATGAAGTGCATCGAGCAGAGCGGTAGAGCCGATAAGTAGTTCTTCACCTTCGTTGGATTTCACGATACGGCAGATGTAGATATTGCCGTCAAATTGTAGTTCTTTCGTTTTCATACGCCTGTTATCTTAATGGGATATGTCTCCCGTTTGCCTTGAGGTATTCCATGATACACTTCGCTTCTTCGTGCGATGCACGGTTGCGGTCATCGTAATTGCGTGTCTCGTCTGCCATGACCACGATACACTCCTTTACCAACCTGTAAAGGCTTTGCTGCAGCGTGGGGTGCATTTCGGGGATAGCGGCTGCAAACCGTTTGGGATTGAAGCCGTAATCGTTCACTGCTCTTTCCCAGTCTTTGGCGAGCTGGTACTCCTTGCTTTCCTTGATGTTGTCCATAATCTTGAATTTTAATGATTTGTTTTTTATTCCCTCCGTTCGATTCCTTTCTGTCGGAACCGCTTTGGGATTTTATAGATGCGGTAAACGGTTGTCGGTACAGCTTCATACGGGAGGCTTTTCCTGCCAATTACTCTTTCTGAGGGAAGGAAGAATTTGCAGGAAATACATTTCAAGCCGCCGGATCAAGCGCGACGGCCGACCTTTGCATCTGATAAAACCAAACCGGGGCTGACAGGGAATGAAGCTGGGGAAACGCTATAAAAGGGAAGTTGAAAATGGTAAAAAAGAGAGGAAACGAAAGCTATGAATGGAGGAAGGGTGGGTGGTGACGGGTTCGTCAGAAAGTTAAAAGAGGTACTTGGGTCCTTTGTCCGGAGCATACAAAAATGAATAGAGGGCGGATTTCCCCCCCCCTATTCGTTATGACAACAACATTTGTCAGGCAGCTATTTCTTCCGTTTGCGGTTCGGTCTGTGCTTCCGCTTCGGGTTGCGGTTCATCGGGTTGTTCCGCTTCCTGCGTGGCTTGTTCCTGCAAAGCGGCTTTTTTTTCCTTAATGCGTTGGTGCCGCTTTTCGTACACTTCATTATATCCGTCTTGGATATTGGCAAGTTCTTCGGGCATATGCTTTTGGGCGAAGCCAAGCAACAGGGAGGCTGTGGCGTTGTTACCGAATGCGTCCTTGAAATTGGCAATCAGATAATCCCTGCGGATAACGGCTTTCTGCTTGGCGGTAAGGTTCTCGATGATGCGCATTTTGTCCTCGCTCGTAAGGTAGTAATAAGAACCTTTATCTTCAATTCCCACCTCATTGAAATGCTCTTTGCGGAGTGAGGAGAGCAGGAAGAAATACACCATTTTCTCCTCGTCCTGTCCAAATTTGCGCTCTGACATATCGACCTCTAAAATCCGCTTTTTGGTGTCTTCAACGGTCTTTTCGAGGGCAATCTCCTTGTTGCGTTTGTCCTGCTTTTCCAACTTCTCGATAGGTGAAAGCGGCATTTCGGTTGCTGTACCGTTTACGGTGGTAGCGGTATTTGCAACATAGCACAGTGTAATGTCGTTGCTCTCAATACGGAGATAGAGGGAGATTTCTCCTGCTTCGCTTCGGGTGCGGATTGCTTCGCATTTTTCGGTGTAACCGTTCAATTCCTGCCCGTAATCCTTTTCTGCATCCTCGTATTCCTCGGTGGTATCATAATCCTCTTTTTGAGGTGCTTGGGGGCTTTCGGGGTATTTCGTTGCATAGGTTTTAAGGCTTTCCACTTCGTAGCCCATAGCGGTAAGTCGGTCGATGACAGCTTCATTGTAATTGTAGCTTTCGTGGCAGAGGGGAACGGCAGGGTGCTGTTCCATGAGCCGCATAGCCTTTTCGGTAAGGTGCGATGTGTTCATTTCCACCAAGCAAGCGCGGTTGGCGCAATTTCCGCAACCACCCTCACAGAACAACATCATATTATTGGTATTGTGAGGGCATGAAAGACAAAGGGTTTTGTCGAATGAATAGCGATTGAGGTCTGCGGTGTATTGCCGTTCGATGCTTTGTGCCACCTCGGAAGCTTTCATGCCTCGCCAACTATTGTACTGCACCCCCTCTTTCAGATGTTGGTCGTACACCTCACGCTGTATCTCTTCCCCATAACGGCAGATTTCACTTGCCACGCTGATTGTGATTTCGTCCTGCTCCAACAGCAAAGCGATTTCGGGTATCAAGGAAACGAATTTAAGTCGTGTACGGATATATGCCTCCGTCTTGCCGAACTGCACGGTCAAGGACTGTACATCGTGGCGACCGCTGTCTATGAGCTTTTGGTAGGCGTTGGCTTCCTCAATCGGGGTCACATCCTTACGCTGCAGGTTCTCGGTAATCGCCATTTCCTCGGCTGTCTCGTCTGAAATTTCCATGACGATAGCCGGAATTTCCGCCAATTCAGCCATGAGGGAAGCACGGTATCTGCGTTCTCCGAATACAATCTCGAAACGGTTGTCCGCAATAGGGCGCACACCGATAGGCTGAAGCACTCCCTGCTGACGGATGCTCTCGGCAAGTTCCGCAAGGCTTGTCTCGTCAAAGTTCTTACGTGGGTTGTAGTTACTCGGCTGAATGTCTGCCAATGCTACCGATGTGATGTTCTTCTCTACTGCTTGAACTGCTGTTGTTGCCATAATCATAAAATTTAATTGGTTGATATTTGATTTTTTTATTTTCCCTTTTTTCGGTTCTTTTCTCTGCCTGAACCGCTTGGGATTTACAGATGCTTCAAGGGACTGACGAACAAGCTATTTTCAACGCTTTTTCCGGAAAATTACTCTTTCGCAGGAAGGAAGAATTTTACGAGAAATGCACTTCAAAGCGGTGAAATCAAGCGCGGCAGTCCAAATTTGCGTCTGGAAAACCAACCGGCGATGGCAGGAACGAGGCCGGACAAGCGGCAAGTGGAATAAATAAAAAAGTAATACAACCATGCGGTTATAAGAGGTAATAGAACAGGAGAACACCCAGGAGGGTATAAACAGGAAAAACGCTACCTTGTGGACGTGCCCATAAGATAGCGGTATGCTATAAAAGGTATATCGGATGGGGACTACAACCGCCGTACCGGTTATTTCTCGTGCTTTTCCAAATACTCTTTCATCGCCTCGTTCACGATGTCCCGTAGAGACATATTCTTTTCGATGGCGAGGTACTTCATCCGGGTATGAATACTTTTGTTTATGACAAAGTTGCAATGTACAGCAGGCTCTTTTTCCGTTTTGACCGGTGCAGGTTCTTTCTTTTGCGTGGACTTCCCGGTGGATGACAGCAAGCCGTCCAGTCCGCTTCTCATGCCGTTTTTCAATGAATCACTTTTGCCCATATCGTTTTTATTTTAATTTCAACACTTCTTTTGCTAACTCCATGTAGTCCTTTGCCCCGTTGCTGTTCTTGTTATACTCAAAGATATTCATGCCTTTTATCGGAGCTTCGGCCAATGATACATTGTCCCGGATGACGGTCTTGAATACCTTGTCGCAGAACGATTCGCTGATTAGTTCCGCCACACTTTTGTTGAGCGTCTTGCGCTTGTCAAACTGGGTGATGACAATGCCGCCGATATTTAGGTTTGGGTTCAAACGTTCCTTGACAATCCCGACCACATTTGTAATCTTTGCCATTCCGCGCATGGCGAGGAACTGCGCCTGTACCGGGATAATCAGGAAATCCGCCGATGTGAGGGCGTTCAGTGTCAGCAAACCCAGCGAGGGCGGACAGTCAATCAGGATATAGTCGAATTTACGGGTTTCAAGCAATTTTGCAATCAGCCCTTTTAGTATTAATTCCCGCCCCGGCTCGTTGATAAGCTCGGATTCTGTCGCCGACAAATCGAGGCAGGACGGTACAACGGAAAGACCGTTTTCCAACTCGAATACCGGTAAGGTATATTCGCCTTTCATCGCTCCGTACACCGTCCGTTCCTCTTCGATGGAGAGACCGCAGGATTCCGTGAGGTTTGCCTGACCGTCCATGTCGATGAGCAGTACACGCTTTTTCTTCTGCTGCAATGCGGCAGCAAGATTGATGGTGGTAGTTGTCTTTCCGACACCGCCCTTGTGGTTCAAAACTGCGATTATTTTTGTCATAATTTCGTGTCTTTATATCTGATACAAAGATAATACTATTTTTAGTATTTACTATTATTAGTGTATACTATTTTACTACTTTTGTATATTTTAGTATTATAGCATCTACTACTATACTAAAATACTGATTGACTAAATGTAGTGCATTCTATCATTTCTGATGGGATATTTCCTAATATCCTACTTTACTAACCTTAGTATATACTACATTTAGTATTTGTTGTATAACAGCAAAATAAGCTCATTTTGGAATTAGTCTTATAAATCATCATCATGCGCATTAGATAAATTCTGTCTCAAGTGCTTCCAACAAGTCGTGTATTTGTTTTTCCGCTTCCTCCATATCCGATACAATGTCCTTGATGTGGTAAGGTGCGCCATTTTTACCGTGCCCATCATTTCCAATCCATAGATAGGCTTCGTAATCCGGGTCAAAACCCTCGAAATATTGTTCCATGTCAGCAATGAGGGTATCAATGTCCTCACATTTCATTTCGGCACTGAAATTAAAATCCTGCCCATAGTTGGTATAGCGTTGGAAGTCGAACTGAATATTTGATTTATTTTTGTCATCCACACTTATACTCCAGCCTTTGCTTTGGGATATTTCCGTTACTTTTTGTATCTTTTCTTGAGCGGTCATAGTTTTGAGTTTATAGTGGGGAGACTTCACACCGTCCTACCGATTGCTTTAATCCGTTATTTGAAAGTAATACTCCTGCAGCTCGTCTGGCCATTCGGCGGTCATAGAGCGTGGCTTTCTGGTTGTCCCGCTCGTGCCATTGCCAAATTTTGTGATTAAGTACAAGGCACAGCTCTGTCCAATGCTTGTAGTTATCTTTCCATTCTGCCTTAACCTTTCTGTATGTGTCAGCTATGGCTTCATTCCCGAACTTGTCTGCCATAGAGAAGTCCTGCCAAAAGGTTGTCATCGGGTCATAGCCAGTAATTTCCGCTATATTCCACTTGGGAATTACTATTTTTAATATTTCCATACTTATTATTGTTTTTGTAATACTCATGAATCAAGATTACTATTTCCCTTTGTTCGGTCTGTTTGCGACCGCCGGGAAGATTTTTCTGCTTTCAGAAGGTGGCGGGGAACAATCGGACAAGGCTGATCCGGAAAAATACGCTCGACAGCGGAGAGGAAGATTTTTACGTGTCATTTGCGGCAGTATGCCGGCATTGGCAGGATTGGAGCCGCCGGTTACCTTTGCGGAAAATTCTGTTCCGTAGGTCGCACGGCAGCGGACTTGGGTTTAATGGGAATCCGTTAGAAAAGGAAAGATTTATGAATAAAAGAGTGAGGCGGCCAGCCGGGACGGACTTTCCGATGGACTGTCTTGGGACTACAGAGGGCAGGATTTATCCCGCCCCCTGTAATGCCAAGTCTGTCCGTGTCCGTCCTTTTGCAAAAAGGGGCTTCACGCACTTTATGTAACGTGTTACACAAAATGCGTGAGGCTGCTTGAAGCAAACTGGCCGCAGGATGTAAGGCTATATGAGGGAGAAAGGAATTTTATAAAAGGCCGTTGGTCGATCGGAACAACAAACCGTACCGAGACTTTGCCCGATACGGTCTTGCATATAACTCAGTCTATGTCATAGCCTATCATGTATTCATCGTTGATAAGCAGATAATAGTAGCCGTTGCCACAATTCCTGTATTCTTTGCTGAATCCAGCCGCCATATCTCCATTTTCGCGTGGCTCACACCATAACGTACCGTCATAGCCACAAAAGTCGAAGCGTCCGGTGGAAAACTTTTCGCCTTGCTTCAGTGCCGTTCTGAAACGAGCCATATCCCAACTGCTGCAATACTTCTCGATGGTGGCAAGTCCGATACACTTGCCGTCGATGCGTGTGCCGGTCGTGATGCGGTTCTCGTAGAGGGATTTATCCAAATCGGCATTAGCGATTTTGCGAAGCCAATCATTCGTATGCGTGGCAAGTCGGGCAAGTTTCTGGTATTTCAAGACCTGTTTCTTTCCTATGTCCGCTGCATCTTCGGGAGAGGATGACGGATAGTATATCTTCTCAATGCTTGCCCAATCCGTGAAGATGTACCCGCTTTTTCGTTTTCTTGGCGCAATAATGCCGATGACGTTTTCATTGCGGTTGATGAATAATCGCCTACGTTGTCCTGCAATCCTTACATATAAAGAGGTGGAATTCTGCTCGTTTCGGAGATAGGCTTCTGCCGGATGAATAGTTGTTGTTTCCATATTTGTATAAATTTTGATTTTTGCTGTTCCTATTTTGGTTTACCTGTTCAAAGTTCCGGGATTGTGCCGTTCTTATATAGAACACCGTCCCGATAATGGGACACGATGCCCGGCTTAAGTCCCATTTCCTCAAAGGCTATATGCCTGATATAGTCCTTGTATTCTTTGCCAATGAAATTCTTTCCACAAAGGTTGTTGAAAATCATAGGGACGGAAAAACCGTCTTCGCTCGATAATATCACTTTGTCGTCTTGTCTAATTTCTTCTACCATACTTGTTTACTTTTAATTGGTTGAACTATCATGCTGATTTTTCTTTTTCCCTGCTTTCGTTTGCCGTGCAGGTTTGTTTTCAGCTTTTTGAGGCAGCCAGAGGATGAAGCTGTGGCATCATAAGCCAAACCCGGATAGAAAACCGACCGTGTAACAGTCTGTTTTCGTCATCCGAATGCAATGCGGCTTGGCGATTATGCGCTTCGTCCTACATTCGCCGACGAAAAGAGTAAAGAATGACCTGCCGGTAAAAGCAAGGATTTTGTAAAAAAGAAGAGTCGTATATGATAGAAAAAACGGCTTGGGATGTGAGAAAATACCCTGAAAAATTTGCGGTGTATCGTATTTTATGTAATTTTGCAGTTGTATTTCAAAATTGCATAAACAGTATGGAGGCAAAATATATCCACAGGGAGCTATCCGCCGTGATAGAAGAGGCTTACCGCTATTTTTCAGTCATTACGGTAACAGGACCGCGCCAGTCCGGAAAGACGACGCTGCTCCGCAACTTGTTCTCATACCTACCGTATTACTCGTTGGAAAATCTTGATGTCCGGAGTTTCGCCGAAAACGACCCGGTCGCTTTTCTGAACCAGCACACGGAGGGCATGATTCTTGACGAGGTACACAACGCTCCGAACCTGCTGTCGTATATTCAGGGTATGGTGGACAATGATGCCGACCGGCGGTTTATCCTTTCGGGCAGTTCGCAGTTTGCCATGCTGAAAAAGGTTACACAGTCTTTGGCAGGACGTACCGCCGTTTTCGAGTTGCTCCCCCTGTCATACTCCGAAATACGGGAGCAGATCACCGATACGCCTCTTGACAACCTGCTGTTTAACGGGTTTTACCCTGCCATTTATTCGGGCCGTAACATACCCAAATTTCTTTATCCGGCGTACATGAAAACCTATCTGGACAAGGACGTGCGCGACCTGCTACAAATCAAGGACATGATGCAGTTCCACACATTCATCAGGCTTTGCGCCGGACGTATCGGATCGCTGTTCAAAGCCTCTGAACTGGCCAACGAAATCGGTGTCAGTTCACATACCGTTACGGCATGGCTGTCCGTCTTACAGGCATCTTATATTGTTTTCCTGCTACCTCCCTATTTCGAGAACACACGCAAACGGCTGACTAAAACTCCCAAGCTCTATTTTACGGATACAGGGCTTGCCTGTCACCTGCTCGGCATCGAATCGCCGGAACAGCTTGCACGGGACAAGATGCGTGGGGCGTTGTTCGAGAACTTCATCGTAACGGAAGCCTTGAAGCGGCGGTATAACCAAGGCAAGGAAAGCAACCTCTATTTTTACAGGGATTCGAACCAGAACGAGGTCGATTTGCTGTTGAAAAAACATTCGGGGCTATACGGTATTGAAATCAAGTCGGCGATGACCTACCATGCGGACTTCGAGAAGGCGTTGAAACAAATGGACGGCTGGGTCAAAGAAACCATACTGGGTAAGGCGGTGGCCTATGCGGGTACACTCGAAAATACTGCTGGAGAAATCAAACTTCTGAATTACAGTCACCTGGATGAGGTGTTGGCTTAACAGCCCTATAACAGTCCAGCTAATGCCGACACACACTCCTGCTGCATGGATTTGATGTAATCGAAGAGAACCGAGGGATTGATATTCTTGCCATTTAGCTTGCAGGTGACGTGCAAGTGCTCGCCTGTACTTCGTCCGGTCGAGCCGGTAATACCGACGGCATCGCGGGGACGGACTACCGTACCCTTGGCGGCCAGCACCCGTGAAAGGTGGCAATAGCTGACGGTGTAATTTCCGTGCCGCAGTGTCACATACTTGCCGGACGTCTTGTCTTGTCCCACTTTGACGACCACCCCCTCCATCATGGCCAATACCTGCTCGCCCCGTGCGTGCAGGTCGATACCCCCGTGAAACTTCCTCTTCCCGGTAAACGGGTCTTTCCGGTAGCCGTATGGCGATGTAATTCTGATGCGCTGCAATGGATAAGACACACTGAGATAACGGTCAATCCACAACTTCTTACTTTCATCGGCAGGTTTTGTCGAAGTCTCCTGTGCAGGAGCCATGCTTTCGGGTGTCGGCTCCGGCTTTTTCATACCCTCCTGCAAGGCTTCTACCTTGTATCTTTCTGGTGTCTTGGCAATCGTGTTGAACTGCGCCTGAACGGGCATCGTGCAGAATGAAATACCCGATATTGCTATCAGTAGAATTTTTCTCATTCGGCAAAGTTATAACGGGAATTTTCATGTCGGAAACAAACTACCGTCATTTCTTGTATTGGTTTGATATTTTGCGTCTATTAGTACGATTTTGATTAGATAATTGTACTAATGAAGATAAAAACAGCATATTACAACCATTTATATAGCTGTATTTTTGTCCGTCATAATAAGATGTCTCTATCTTTGTATAGTACAATTTTATAATATGAATATAGTATGAAAAAAGTTCAGATTGAATTTGATGAATTACCCTTTTCGACACTGGAACGATTCGGTCTTACAAGGGAAATGATCGAGGACTTGCCGATGCGTGTGTTGGAAGACATCTGCAACGGCCGGCATTCTCCCGTGCTTCCCGTGCGTGTCACTGACGAGCATGGCGGGCAAATCGAGAGCCGCAGCCGCTTTGCCTTTATCCGCATGGACGACGGTCAGGTGGATGTGGTGTTCTATCCGGCACTGAAATCCTCTCCACTGGAGCGGTATGACGAAGCACAGCAGAAACAGTTGCTCGACGGCAAGGCGATTGTCGCCGATGTGGAAATGTCGGACGGACGGAGCAGCAAGGCTTTCGTACAGATTGACGCCGAGACGAAACAGGTGATGTATGTCCCCACGCCCATCATCGCACGCAACCTGAAAGTGCTGGCCGAGGTCATGCGCCTCGGTACGGTGGAGGTAAACGGGATGCAGCACGGCGAGCCGCTGACGGTAGTCGTGGGCGGCGAGCCTGCCACAGTGGGCATCGACCTTCATGCCAAGACCGGCATCCGCATCTGTTCGGGCGACGCGCAGCAATGGCGCAACCAACCCAAGCGAGAGTGGGACAAATACACCTTCGGGTGCTACGGCTGCTGGGTCATGGACGATGACGGTAACCTTGACTACGTTTCGGAGGAAGACTACACCGAAGAGCTGTGGAACGAACAGAAGAAGAGCGGCGAGCGCAATCGTGCGACAGCTCTCCATAAGTAAAACATCAATCCGTACATTATGGCACAGAACGAATATTATCCCGAAGACGTACTTGTCGGGAAGATGCAGAGCGGCGAATACGGCTGGCTCGATTACGTCAATCATTTCTCCGCCGACTGGCAGGAGGAATACGCCCGTTACTGCGAGGAAAAAGGGCTTGCAGTCGGCAACGAATCCGCCGCCGAGTTCGTCCGCTTCAAGGACGAACAGTTGGAGGCAGCAATGGAAAGCGGAGACGCATAACGAAAACAATCAGACTATGGCGATACGAACGAATACCAATCCCCGGCAGATGGACTTGCAGCCCGAAATGCGCGATATGCTGATGCGCAACGGGCTTCAAGCCCATGTTGCACTTGACGATGCAGGGTATCGGCTGATCGTGCAGGGACATGACTCGCCCCTGCTGGTCTATCCGATCACCGAACGTCAGATGTTGGCACTCACGGACTGGGGAACGAACACTGCCAACAAGAAGGCCTACAACGTGCTGACGAGCATCGTGGGCAAGGACTTCTATATGCCCAAGAACTTCGTCCATGCCCGCAATGCCAACGGTCGTGTGGCTATGGGGCTGCACGGCTACCGCATCGTCATCGGCGAGTACGGGCGCATGGGGCGTATGGGAATGCCCCCGCCGTTCCTTGGCTGGACACCTCGCAACCAGTTGGGCTTCCACCTTCGCAGGGTCGGCGGCCAACTGTTCTTTCCGGGGCCGTCCATCGTACCCGAACGCCCCGACGGGCGCATGAAGCCCGGCGAACTGCAATCAGGCGGTTACGGCTTCTATTACAAGGGGCATCAACAGGAGCAGCCCGTACAGCAACGGGATGTGCTGCAGGACTTGCAGGCGGCTATCACGCCGATGGTCAGCCGTCCACGCAGCAAGGAACCGGCACGGCCGTACAAGGAGCTTATAGCCTCTCCGGTCTATTTCTCCAACGAGAAATGGGCGGAGTGCCTTGCCTCGCACGGTCTTGTCGTGGATGCGGAAAAGCAGACGCTGACCGTGCAGTCGGAAAGCGTCCAAGCCGATATGGTCTATGACCTGACGGAAGAGGAAGTGAGGACACTGGTTGCCGCACCCATCGAGGAGCAGCCCGTAGAGAAACGTCTGGAACTGCTGAACGGCATTATCGGGGCTGACTTTTCCGACAAAGTGACGATGGAGGCTCTCAACAGCGATCAACGCATCGCTATCGGTCTGCATCCCGAAGTACAGCAGGATTTGAAACAACGCCAACGGCAGGAGCAAGAGGCTTTTATGCCAGTGAAAACCTCGCTGCAACAGCAAGAGGAATCCGTACAGGGAAATATCGGTGCGGTAGTGGACGGGCGTGACCTCCAGTTTTTGAATGAAAACAAGGGATGGTATCGGGAAGAGAAACACGGGCGGGAAGTCGAAGTGAGCCAGATAGCCGTTCAACCGGCACAGACCGAGGGGAAATACAGGATGACCGCCGTTATCGACGGTCAGGCTATCAGCCATGAGATAACCCAACGGGACTACGACAAGTTCCTTGCTGTGGATGACTATCACCGGATGAAGCTCTTTTCCAAGATTTTCAGCGAAGTGGACATGAAAACACGCCCGGAAGCACAGCGGGGTCTCGGCACGAAAATCTTTGCCGCCCTCACCGCAGGTACGGTAGTCGCGGCGGGTGTCGCACACGGCATCCACCATCACTGCCATGCCCCGGAGTTCTACGGCGAGTGTTTCGGCGGTCCGCCACGCCCGTACTTCAAGCCGGGTGTCGATACGCCGAGGGATGTGGCCATCCGTTGTTTCGAGGCAGAGATGAACCGTGAAATCAATGATATGAGAATGGGGAGGTAAACCATGAGAGAGGGCGAACTGACTTATGACGATTTTCTGCGCAGGCTGAACATTCAGGACGTGCTTATCGACGCGGGCTATCACCTGAACCGGCGTGACGGCCTGCGCTATCCCTCGTATGTCCGGTTGGACAGCGAGGGGCGGCGCATCCGCAACGACAAATTCATTGTCACGCAGCAAGGGAAATGTTGTTTCAAACCGCAACAGCAGAAGTCGTATAACATCATTTCCTTTATCAAGGAGCATCCGCATTTTTTCGCGGAATACCATGCCGGTGTGTCTCCCGACCGACTGGTAAACCTTGTCTGCAACCGGTTGCTGAACCATCCCGTCGCTGACCGGGATACCCGGATTATCCAGCCTAAACGGGATGTGAAGCCGTTTGACATGGCGGATTACGACATTCACCAGTTCAATCCGCAGGATCGGGCGACACAAAAGAAGTTCTATCCGTTCTTCAAGCATCGGGGCATCGACCTTTACACGCAATACGCCTTCCACCGGAACTTTTGTCTGGCGACGAAACACCGTGAGGACGGCATGAAATACACCAACCTCGCCTTTCCGCTGACCGTTCCGAAAGATACGGGACAGGTTGTCGGTCTGGAAGAGCGAGGGCGCCCTCGCATGGATGGCAGCGGCAGTTATAAAGGGAAGGCGGAAGGGAGCAATTCGAGCCAAGGGCTATGGATTGCCAGCCCAGCCAAAACTACGCTTACCGAAGCCAAGCATATCTACTGGTTCGAGAGTGCATACGACGCGATGGCCTATTACCAGCTTCATCAGGCCAACGACAAGGATTTGCGGAAAGCGGTCTTCATATCTACCGGCGGTAACCCGACGGTGGAACAGATGCGGGGTGTCCTCACGCTCTCGCTTCCTGCCAAGCAACACATCTGTTTCGATACCGACCTTGCGGGAATCGAGTTTGCCAAGAACCTGCAACAGGAGATGTACCGGGCTGTCCGTTCCACCATCGAGGAGACACCGGAGCGGAAGCCTTATCTGGATTCCGTCGCTGACGGCAAGAACCTCGATGAAGGAGACATAGACCTGCTGCCCGACGCTTTGCGGTCGAGCTACGGGAAATATGAATCCGCATGGGAAGAAGCCATGTCGATGCGTTCGAGCGGCCTGTGCCATCCGGACGACATACGGGAACAGACGGATATCATGAACGGAAATTACAAGGAGTTCCGTGAAGGATTGCGGGAGTTCCTCGGTCTGGACAAGGCGAATGACGCCTCTTTTGTCCGTGAACAGCCTACCTATCCCAACAAGGACTGGAACGAACAGCTTTTGGCCGGGCAGAAACAGGAAGAGACGGTCGATGAGACACAGGCGAGAGAACAGTCACCGGAAGAGGAACAACAAACACACTTTCGCCGATGATGACCGATGCACCCACAGGACATTTCCAAAGCATCGTGCTGCAACCGCACGCCGGACAGTTCGTCATCGACGAGCTGCCCGCAATCGTATTGTGCTGTGCAGCATGGGTGTACGGTGGCATGGAGGGACTGCCTCTGACAGCTCTTGCCGTATCGGTTGCCGCATTGCTTTCTTTGGCATTGCTGTACCGTTTCATCTATCTGCGCCGGACACGCTACCACATCGGTAGCGAGCAGCTTATCAGCAGGCATGGGGTGCTGTCCCGGAAGACGGACTACATGGAACAATATCGTATCGTGGACTTTGTGGAACACCAAAGCCTCATGCAGCAGCTTTGCGGCCTAAAGACGGTACGCATCTTCTCGATGGACAGGAATACACCCCGGCTTGATTTGGTAGGCATCAGACACAACTTCGATGTGGTAACGCTTATCCGGGAACGGGTCGAGTATAACAAACGAAAAAAGGGAATATATGAAATCACGAATCATTAGTCTGGTCATTTTTGCCCTCTGCCTGATGCCACACTGGGCAAAAGCCCAAATCACGGCGTCCAATCCGTTGGAATGGATGGCGTTGGCCGAGGGCAACGAGGTTATCAATGACCAAATAGAGAAACAGATAAATGGTCAGACGAAGACAGCTATGCTGCAGAACAGCATCGCCGCCGAGTTTAACCGCATCCACAAATGGGAGAAGCAGTACAACAGTTATCTCAAGACGGTAAGCGGCTACGCTTCATCGCTGAAAGCCTGCACCCATCTCTACAACGACGGCGTGAGAATCTTTCTCACGTTAGGGAAATTGGGCAACGCCATCCGAAACAACCCGCAGGGCATCATCGCCTCCATGAGCATGAACAATCTGTATATCGAGACGGCAACGGAACTGGTATCGGTCTTCACGCTCCTGAATGACGCAGTGGCCAAGGGCGGCAAAGAGAATATGCTCACGGGTGCGGAACGCAGCAAGACCTTGTGGGCGTTGAACGACAAACTTTCGGTTTTCAGCCGGAAGCTGCACCTGCTCTACCTGAGCATACGGTACTATACCCTCAATGACGTGTGGAACAACGTGACGGCCGGGATGCTCGACCGCAACAACGGAGAGGCGGCACGGATGGCCATGTCCCGTTGGCGCAGGGCTGCCGTCCTTGCACGATAAAATCAGGTGAATGATGAAACGGACGATTTGGATAGGCATCTTATTGCTGTGCATCGGTATCGGCAAGGTTCGGGCACAGAACGACCCCGTGCTTGCCGGGATGATCCTGCTCTATACCGACAAGGCGGAAAAGGAGCTGAAGAACCAGGAGAAGGTCATGCTGATACAGACCACCGGACACCTGTGGACGAAAGAGGAAGTGAAAGCCACGACCGACCTGCAACGGGAGTTCAACAACTATTTGGACTCTTTCCGGTCGATAATCTGCTACGCAGCGCAGATATACGGTTTTTACCACGAAATATCAAGGCTGACGGACAATATGGGAGACTTTACCAGACAGGTAAGCCGCAATAGTCCCAACGCGCTGGCCGTTGCTCTCTCCACGCAACGGAACCGCATTTACCGGGAACTGATTATGAACAGCGTGGAGATTGTGAATGACATCCGCATGGCGTGCCTGTCAGACAACAAAATGACGGAGAAGGAGCGCATGGAAATCGTATTTGGCATCCGTCCGAAGCTCAAGATGATGAACAAGAAACTGCAACGGCTGACCAAGGCGGTGAAATACACGACGATGGGCGACATCTGGCGTGAAATCGACGAGGGGGCACGCCCGGCAGCCGACAAACGGGATATCGTGGAAGCCGCCAAAAGACGCTGGCGGCAGATAGGAAGAAATGTAAGACCTTAAAAACAGACAACGTATGGGCGTTTGGAGTACACTATTGAAATATGGCGGCAAGGCCATGAAAGGTGTCGGTACGGCTACAGCGACTACCGGCAAAAGTATGGGTAAGGCAGTGCTGCACCCTTCGCAGACCTTGCGTGGCGCGGGTCAGGCCGTCAAGACGGCGACCATCGGCGGTGCGGTCGGTTATGTGGGCTGGGAGAAGCTGACCACCGACAAAAGCGTGGTGCGTATCGTGAGCGATGCGGTCATCGGCGAACCGGCAACGAATACCCTCGCGGAGACGGCGGACGGAGTGCGTGAACTGACGGGCAAGGCCGGGGAAGCCGTCAGTTCGGTCAGCGGTGCGGTAACCGGCATCGACAACAAGCTGAACGGTGTGTCGAACTTTTTGCGCCAAGCCTCCGGTGGCGGAGGCCTTGATATGTTCGGCAACTTTTTCCGTAACCTCGGCAGCGGCAACGTGTCGGGGCTGAGTATTGCCGGGCTGGTTGCGGCGGCGTTCCTCATATTCGGACGCTTCGGCTGGCTGGGCAAGATTGCCGGCGCATTCCTCGGCATGATGCTCATCGGCAACAATGCGGGTGTCTTCCGAACGCCGGAGACAGAAAACGTGCAGCGCACCCGGACGCCCGAACTTCCGGCAGAGGAACAGACGCATGGCGGAGGGATGAGAAGATAGGGATATGAATCAATAGGTAAACAGCATGAAATATACAGAAGAAATGATCCTGCAATCCGATAGCGGTTATTGTATGCCTTTCGAGGAACAGCAGGGCAAAGACGTGGAGCTGTCGCTCGGCTACGGCGAACAGACCGACCCGGCGACGGGCGAGAAATTCTTTCATCACGGCATTGACTTCAACGTGCGGTGCTATATGCTTTCTGCCCTCGCCAGCGGCATTGTGTCGGGCGTGGGCAACGATTCCGGACACGGCATCTGCCAGACCATCCGCTACGGGGAGTATGAGGTGGCATACGGAAATCTGTCCAATGTCTTCGCTCAATTCGGACAGCGTGTAAAGGCCGGACAGACGGTAGCTTTGAGCGGTGACAAACTGCACATGACCGTCCGCTTCAAGGGCGAGGAACTGAACCCGCTGGAGTTCCTGACGATGCTGTACGGGAACATACAGGCAATGCGTCAGGCCGGCGGACACGAGACAGACTATTTATCCGGCTTGGAGATGGAACTGAAAACCGATTATGAACGGGACAAAAGGGAGATAGAGGAACTGATGCTGCACTTCCTGCCGCACTATATGGAGGATTTGCGGCATGGAGCATACACCTTGCCCCGGAATACGGAGCAGTCGCTACGCCACATCTTCACGGTGGGCGCGATGAAGGAGTATTTCTACGAGAATATGCCGAGCATGGCCAATCCGCTCGGACTGGGACACAAGGCCATGCCGCTGGCCTGCAAGGTGCAGAACCTCCTTATTGCGGATTTCCTGCATTACCTCGCCCTGCGGCATGATGTGTACCTCTCCACTGCGAGCAGCGACATAAAAAAAAACTCCATGACGAAGCCCTGACCTATGGCGGCATCATAGACCCGTTGGCGGAACTGGACATCGACATACAGAGCTTCGACATACCGAGGCTTGTCACGGTCTATCCCGACCGGGCGGGTGTGCGCTGGTGGACCAAGGCATGGTTCAACAATCGGGAAGAGGGCGAGACATCCGTCGAAATCGAACGGGAGCAGGCGATACGGTTCATGCAGGACAACATCGAAAAGGACGCATGGCTGGAAGAGTTCTTTCCCCGGCAGATGGAGGTTTACCACAACGCCATCGAGCAGACGAAAGAACAGCTATTGAAACAGATAAATATATAATACACAACATGGATGGAATCAGACATAGCCGGCAATTCGCGGAAATAGAACGTCTTGTGAGCGATTATTTCCATTGCCATCTCGCTCCCGTCATGTCGAAAACGCAGGCTTTCCTCACGAAGAAGCAGGGCGAGGAAATGAGGGAGTATTCCACCTCATTGGGCGGCATACTCAGCGCAATGGCGTCTGCGGCACAGCCGATGGGCGACCCGTACCAGGTACTCAAGGTTACGGGCGAATGGAACTCGAAGACGACGGAGGACTACATCGGAATGTGCAAGGCGGAGATTACCGGCTCCAAGGAGATACAGCAAGACCTCGCATACATGGCCGGGCAATGGCGCGATACCGTCGTGCGGGAAATCGGGCGTGAACGGTACAACGAACTGTCGGAACAATTGGGCGGTGACCTTGCCTACGCCTATATGGACTACCGGGTAGAGGAACTGATGATCGACCGGCTGGTCAAGGAGCGAATGCCGAAATCGTCAGCCGACTACATCATCCGCAAAGCCGCAGAATCAAGCTTGCTCGGACTTTCGCAGACCTTGAACCGCTCGCCGCTTGCTGAGGAAATCGAGGCACGGGGCGAAGCGGCCTACCGTCCGAAAGGATGGGAAAAAGGTGCGGGTCGGGTATTGGGCGCAACGGCGGATGCCGTCATGATGGGTGGCGCAGGTTCGTGGGCGACATTGGCAAAGTTTGTCGGGGCGGACGTGGCTATCTCGGCAGTCGCCTCACGCTTCGAGCCTGAAAAGTCGCCCAAGCTCTCTGTGGAGCAATGTATCAGCAAAGGTGTGTTCGGTAGCGAACGGAACGTGTTTACGGACTTCCGTAAGGAGGCTGCAACAGTACAGACGGGTGATAGTGCGCTTATTGTGGCGGCCAACGAGCAGTTGAAGAAAAAAATACCTGTGATGAACTTTAATTTTTTGGAGTGGATGCAGACACCAAAGTTTACCCCTTTCCAAATGTCCGAAAAGCCCGGACACCCTGAAAAGAAAAATGAACGTGCCGAACGGTACAAGGATGTGCCGCTCATCGTCGCTCCCGGACAGGAAGAAGCCTATTTGAAGCATTTGGAGAAATATAAGAATGCAACGGCTGTAAAATCCACAAAGGAATCAACACAGCCGGAAATGGAACAGAGGGAAAAAGTGGAGAAAGAGGAACGGCAGGTGGTTATTCCACATGAGGAAGAAAAGCAAGAGAGAGAGGCTGTGCAGACCAACACGAACGGATGGAGCGGATTGCTCGGTACATTGGGATTAGAGGGATTGGGCGATATCACGGGCAACCTCGGATATGTCATGGCCATGCTGCCCGACATCCTGCTGGGAGCTTTTACCGGCAAGACGCAATCGTTGCGCTTTGGGGACAACCTGTTGCCGATAGCGAGTATTGTGGCCGGTCTGTTCGTGCGTAACCCGCTGCTGAAGATGCTCCTTGTCGGTCTGGGCGGCGCGAACTTGCTGAACAAGGCTGGACACGAGGCGTTGGGGCGTCCCATGCCGTCCGCCGACGTGCATACGGAAAACCAGTACCGCCGTTATCCCGACGAACCGCTCAATTCCCGTATCGTAAACCCTGTACTGCAAGGCAGCACGCTCATCGCCACGATAGACCGTGTGCCTTGTACCATCCAGCTCACGCCGACCGTCGCGGAGGCTTACCGTGCAGGGGCATTGCCGCTGAACACGCTGGCGAACGCCGTGCTTGCCAAGAGCGACCAGTTGCGCCATATTGCCTCGCAGAATTACGACGACGGACAGCGGGAGACGATTGTGCGCACACGGGGCATCCAATAAATCCATGAACAATAAAAGCATGATGATATGAAAGAAAAGTCGCAAATCGAAAAAAAAGCCGAAGAAAAGCAGACGGAACTGCTGTCTGCCGCACTGGGCGGGGCATCGAACGCCGGCGGCCATTGGCTCAACGTATCGGGCAAGGGATTTCCCCGGCTCTATCCGCAAGGGGTCTCGGCCAGCCCGTTCAATGCCCTCTTTATGGCCTTGCATTCGGACAATAACGGATGCAAGACCAACCTGTTCACGCTTTACAGTGAAACCAAGGCACGGGGGGCTGCGGTACGGGAGCATGAGCAGGGCGTACCGTTCCTGTTCTATAACTGGAACAAGTATGTCAACCGGAACAATCCGAATGAAACCATCGACCGTACCGCCTATCTCCAATTGGACGAAGAGCAGAAGGCACAGTTCAAGGGTGTCCACAACCGAGAAATCCGCACGCTTTTCAATATCGACCAGACGACGTTGCCCTACGTGGACAAGCCGGCTTACGAGGATGCGGTAAAGCAGGACGGCAGTGTTCAGGAAAGAGGATATGCCGAGGCGGACAACCGCAGGTTGCGCACTCGGTTCAACGACTTTCTATTGAAGATGCGGGACAACCTCGTTCCCGTGCGCTCGGACGGTAGCGGAGTTCCTCATTACGAGACGGACAAAGATGCGGTCTATATGCCGCGCCAAAAGGATTTTGAGCATTACCACGATTATGTGCAGGAAGCCTTGCGGCAGATCGTGAGTGCCACAGGACATCAACAACGACTTGCCCGTGAAGGCATGGTCATGAAGAATGGTGTGGCTCCGTCAGAGGATGCGGTAAAATATGAAAGGTTGGTTGTGGAACTGGCTTCGGGTATCAAGATGTTGGAACTGGGACTGCCCGCGCGTTTGTCCGATGCAAGCCTGAAGACGGTGGATTACTGGTGTCGGGAGTTCAAGGAAAACCCGTGTATAATGGACGCTCTCGAAAGCGACGTGAACAATGCGCTTGATGTTATCCGAAAAGCGGAACGGGGCGAGAAAATTGAGTACGCCACCCTGCGAAACAGACGGCAGACCACGACCATGCAGGAACAGATGCCCAAGCATTACTTTGTGGCGAATGAAATCCGCCAGCACCCGGACAAGGCGGCGAAAAGCATCGTCCTCGTCATCGACCGGGAGGCGAAATCGGCGGATGTCATTTTGCCGGCAGGAGCTTCGACCGAGGCGAACAACGAGATTCCCGGCATGAACAAGGGGCGTATCGAACGGGCATTGCAGAAAGAGGGTATCGAGCAGGTGCGTTTCTATAATACTGACGGTGCATTGGGTTACAGACCCGATGACAGCTATTTCAATGAAAAAATGGTGACACTGGCCCGGTTAAGGAACTACACGTTGGAAAAGCTCTCCACGCTGGACGTGTCGGAAGCTGTCAGACGGGCGAATGAGGTCGGGTTCGATGCCGTGCAGATGATTCAGGATGACAAGAACCGTTGGGCACTCTATATCAAGCCGGAAAACAAGGAGGGGTACAGCGTCTATCCCGACAAGGAGGATGTGAACCGTTTTTTCTCCACGCTCAAGCAGGCGATGGACAACATCGACAAGGTACGGATGGAGCTGGCGCACAAGTATTATGCACTGGCGGAGGTCAAACCCGACCTGAAAGTGGATTTGTTCGGCAGCGATACGCCGGAGATTGACCTGAACCGTATTCAGCGTGTTGCCATCTTCAAGACCAGGCAGGATGGAATCCAGTGTGTGGCAACCATCGACGGACAAAAGCTGCAGCCCCGCAGCGTCACTCCACAGCAGTGGCAACGGATGTGGGTGGCGGAAGACCGTGACGGCTACAAGCGGCATTTGGCGGCTACGCTGTTTGCCGATGTGCTGCAAAAGGGACAATCCGTCGGGGAACAGAAAGCGGAAGAGCAGGTACGGCAACAGAATGAGGTGGTGGCGGAAAATCGGTCGGAAGAGACGAATGATGAAAATATGTCTCCGAAACGGCAGTTTTGGGACAACCTCAAGGAAAAGCATCCCGACGCCCTGTATCTGATTCGTGCAGGAGAAGTCTATCGGCTTTATAATGAGGATGCGGCAAAGGGAGCTGATATATTGGGGATTACGATGAAGAAATATCCGGAACGTGGATTTTCGGCTTTCGCAGAGTTCCCAAGGACGCAACTGGACAGCTATCTGCCCAAACTTGTCCGTGCTGGTGAGCGTGTCGCCATCAGTGAGATAGAGCTACAGGATAAACGGCAGGACGAGCAGGAAACACATAGGGGTATTCATAGATAAGGAGTGACGATTATGACCAAGAATCAGGAATATGCACTGCAATACGCAGATTATGCGATGGCACAGATGCGAAGGTATGGCATCCCGGCTTCCGTCACATTGGCGCAAGGCATACTGGAAAGCAGCAACGGACAGAGCCGTCTGGCAAGGAACGAGAACAACCATTTCGGCATCAAGGCAACTTCCTCGTGGATTGCCGAAGGCGGCAAATACGGAATCTACACCGATGATAAGCCGAATGAAAAGTTCTGCAGCTATGACAGCGTGGGTGATTCATACGAGCATCATTCCCGCTTTTTGAAGGAGAACAGCCGCTATGCCGGTTGCTTCAAACTCTCCCCGGACGATTACAAGGGCTGGGCACAAAGCATTGAGAAAGCCGGTTACGCCACAGGCGGCAAGTATGCCGAGAACCTGCAGAAAATCATTGAGCAGAACGGCTTGCAGAAGTATGACAGACAGGTGATGCAGGAGATGACGGCACAAGGCCGGCAGTTCGGGGTGGAACACAATCCGCTCCAGACTTCCGAGAGTGCGGAACATGGAACGGGGTATTCGTTCCCGGTGGAACGGGAGGAATTTCTGTTCATTACCTCTCCGTTCGGAACACGGCAAGACCCGTTGGACAGCACAAAGCAACAGATGCACAAGGGCGTGGATATCCGTTGCAAAGCCGACGCGGTACTGGCTACGGAGAGCGGCGGCAAGGTCGTGGCGGTAAACCAGAACAAGAATACACCCGGCGGCAAGTCGCTGACGGTGGAATATGCTCGGACGGACGGCAGCAAGGTACAATGTACCTATATGCACCTCAAGGAGATTTCCGTCAAGGTCGGCGATACGGTACAGGCAGGCGGACGGCTTGGCACATCGGGCAATACGGGGACACGGACGACCGGGGAACATCTGCATTTCGGTGTGAAGAATATCTATGCCGACGGGACGAAACGGGATATAGACCCTGCGGCGTATCTGGCTGAAATCGCACAGAAAGGACATATCAAATTGCAAATGCTGCACAACGGAAATGACCTGCTCGTCAAATACAAGGCGGCGGAAGATACCGTGCCTGAAAAGAACCTTTCGCCAGACGGATGGATGAAAAAACTCCTTTCGTCGGAGGATAGCGGTGTGGGAATATCGGGATGCAACGACCCGATTGTGGAGATGGCGATGACCGCTTTCGCCTCCCTGATGCTTTTAGCCACACAGATTGATAACCGGGAGGAAGAGGAACAGAAGACGGCGATATCCGCCGCGATGGATCTTCGTACCATCGACCTGAAGCCGTTGTTGCCGAATATGAAGAACTGCGACCTGACTATCGGCGAGAACGGCAAGGCCATTCTGAAAGCGGACAACGGGGAACTGCATGTCTCGCGGGAGCTGACCGCTTCCGAGCTGAACCGGTTGTCTGCCACGTTGAACAACGGTACACTCACGGAAGAGGCCAAACAGATGCGTGTAACCGGTATGCTGAATACGGTTATCCTGTCGGAAGCGGCCTCACAGAATTTTGAGCAGGGGATGACCCGGCAACAGGGACAAACGGAAAACCTGCGAAGATAAAGGCATGGCGATATGATAAAATGCGTGATGATACAGCTATGCAAGTGTCTGGCGGGAGTTTCCCTCCTTGCGTTGCACCTCCGGTTCTGCTACCTGCTGTTGGGATGGATCGGGACGCTCGTTGTCGTGGGCGTGCAATTAGCCATCGCCGGATGGATGGTCTGGGCGATGATACGCGCACCCGACTGACCGCACTCTACAACAGTTCAACATCAATCAACCCATGTATCACTTGTCCGGATGATCCATGTATCATTAAAGACAAAAAACAGATGATTAAATGTAATGTTACGGTATGCGGCGTTATCGGCCGCGATGCGTCGGTTCGCAAGAATAAAGAAGAGAAAGAATTTCTGGTGTTTCCGCTCCGGGTACAGATTCCGGCGACGGGTGGCGGGCACACTATCGAGGTGGATGTCCGCAAGGAGGGCTGTCAGGAGGAAGCCGCCGGTTATCGGAACGGCTCCCGTGTAGAAGTGAGGGGTACGATGTATCTCAAACGCCGGGGCGACAAGCTATATTTCAACCTGTTCGCCGATGAAATCTGCAATGCCGCTACGGATGATGCGGATTGCGTCAAGGGCGAGCTGGTGTTTCGTGGTAAGGTCGGCCAGAACATCGAGGAAAAAAGGGATAAGAAAGACCAGCCTTATACGGTGTTCTCGGCGTTTAGCGCAGAGAAGGTCGATGACGGCTTCGAGTACCAGTGGGTGCGCTTCTTCTGTTTCGGTAAGGAGCGCGAAGCGTGGTTGCAGCCGGGTGTAAAGGTGGATGCCAAAGGTGAAATGAACCTGTCGGCACACAACGGGAAAATCAACCTTTCCTGCAAGATGGAGGAACTGACGCAATATGTGGCGGATTCGTCTAACTATAATCAATAAGGGTTATGGCCGGTTACAGAAAGAAGAATGCCGACGGACCGAACAGCGAGGACAAGGCTCTTGACCTGTTCGCCGAAATGATGATCGAGAAAATCGAGGGCATTCAAAAGGACTGGAAAAAGCCTTGGTTTACGGAGGGTACGCTACAGTGGCCCCGCAACCTTCACGGGCGCGAGTACAACGGGATGAATGCTTTTATGCTGCTTTTGCACTGCGAGAACGAAGGGTACAAGATTCCCCGTTTCTGCACGTTCGATTGTGTTCAGAAGCTCAATAAGCCCGGAAAGGATGGAGAGGAACTGCCGCGTGTCTCCGTGCTTCGTGGTGAAAAATCCTTTCCGGTCATGCTCACCACGTTCACTTGTATCCATAAGGAGACTAAGGAGAAAATCAAGTATGACGATTACAAGAAACTCTCCGATGACGAAAAGGAACAATACAATGTCTATCCGAAGATGCAGGTGTTCCGGGTCTTCAATGTCGCGCGTGCGTCCGTAATGGTCGCGTAATAAATATCTCGATAATAAGAGATTAGGTTAGTGTTCAAAGTTTAGAAATAAACAATAGACCTATCCCCGACTGACTTACTCGGAGAGGAAACTCAAAGAGGAACACAGCACGTCAGTAAAGCGATAAGTTAGCTAATTGCCATGCTACGACTGAATTGCAAGGGGAAAGACAGATATGAGGATGAAGCCTGATTGGTTGAATGATAGTTCAGTGACAGAAGTTGAAGTTGTGGCGAAAGGCAGTTATATACGCCACATCATGGTACTACAGCCCATTGCGCGAGGGCAAGTAGCAAGAACAAGCCATGACACGACCGCAGTAAGTGGAGAAAAGAACGAAAGTCGCATCCGACAATCTGTTGCCTATCGAAAGATAGACGTTATTACGTGGTTAAACGGAGATTACCTAAATCGGAACGCCGTAAGGCTATGAGGATTTGCCTCTGAATATCCGACAAGGTAACGGAACTCCCGTAGTAGTCTGAGCAAGGGAAAACCTTGTACATGGCGAAGGGGAGTAGTTAGTAACTTTAATACAAACAAAAGAAAACGAGAGATTCGTTATGAGAAATCCAGAGATTGTATTAAACACATTATGCCAGCACAGTAAGGTCTCGGACTATAAGTTTGAGCGACTGTACCGCATTCTGTTCAACAAAGAGATGTTCTTCATTGCCTATCAGCGCATATATGCGAAGCCAGGCAATATGACTCCAGGCACAGATGGTCAGACTATCGACCAAATGAGCATTGGAAGAATTGAACGTCTCATCGAAACACTTAGGAATGAATCCTACAAGCCGCATCCTGCTAAAAGGGTGTATATACCAAAGAAGAACGGCAAGAAACGCCCTCTTGGTATACCATCCGTAGAGGACAAGCTTGTGCAAGAGGTAGTTCGGATGATTCTTGAAGCCATCTATGAGGGGCACTTTGAAAGCACCTCTCATGGTTTCAGACCTCATAAGAGCTGCCACACAGCTCTGACAAGCATTCAAAGGACTTTTACAGGTGCAAAGTGGTTTATTGAGGGAGACATAAAAGGCTTCTTCGATAACATAGACCACGATGTACTCGCCAGCATTATGCAAGAGCGTATTGCAGATGAAAGGTTTCTTCGTCTTATCAGAAAGTTTCTCAAAGCGGGGTACATCGAAGACTGGAAGTACAACAACACGTATTCGGGAACTCCTCAAGGTGGAATAATCAGTCCTATTTTGGCAAACATCTATCTTGACAGGTTCGACAAGTACATGAAAGAGTATATTTCACACTTCGACAAAGGGAAAGAAAGGGCTCACAACAAAGAATACTGTTGTCTCAACACGAAAACAGTAAACCTAAGGAAGAAATGGAAAGCGGAAACAGATGAAACTGTAAAAGCAGAACTGTTGATGAAAATAAAAGCCATGCACGAAGAGAAAAATAAGATGACATACAGACTTCCAATGGATGAGAATTATCGGAGATTGAAATACGTGAGGTACGCAGACGATTTTCTGATTGGAGTTATAGGGTCAAAAGCAGATTGTGAACGAATCAAGGCAGACATCACAGAATATATGATGAACAACCTTAAACTCGAACTTTCTGCTGAGAAGACACTCATAACTCACGCAAAAGAGAACGCTAAATTCCTCGGTTTTGACATCACCGTTAGGACATTGGATGTGTTTAAAAGGAACAGCAAAGGAATCAAAAAGCGAGAATTTGTTGGAAAGGTCATGCTTATGCTCTCTTCTGAAACAGTGAAAAAGAAGCTTCTTAGCTACGATGCTGTAAAGTTTACGAACGTAAACGGCAAAGATGTATGGAAGCCAAAATCACGGGAGAAAATGGTCGGTATGAAACCCGAAGACATCCTTGCACAATTCAACTTGGAAATCAAAGGCTTCTACAACTATTACTGTATAGCCAACAATGTTTCGTCAACATGTGCCGATTTCGGCTACATTATGGAGTATAGTCTTTATATGACTCTTGGTCAAAAATTAAGAAGACATGTAGGGCAAATCAGAGACAAGTACCGTAAAGGCAAGAATTTTGTCATCCCATATAAGGATGCAAAAGGCAAAGAACGGTTCAGAACACTCTATAAAGAGGGATTCAAACGTAAAAGCTCATTAACGGACGATTTTCTCGACCGTACCCCATGCACTATGTATGTTCCCAAACCAAGCCTTGCAGAAAGGTTGAAACAGCAAACCTGTGAAATGTGTGGTGCAACTGACACTAACGTCGTAATGCATCATATACGCACTCTTGTTGGGGTAAAGGGAGAAACTCCATGGGGCAAGTTGATGTTGTCGAGACATCGTAAGACGCTTGTAGTGTGTGAATCTTGTAATGCTATAATTCAGTTTCATGGGAAATAATGTGAGCTTACTAATGGCAAGCCGTATACACGGAGACGTGTACGTACGGTTTAGGGGCAGGTATGCGGAAACCTGCCGCCGTAAGGCGGTAAGGCGCTGCATACCGAGCCTACAAACTAACTTGCAGGAAGCGAGACCGGAGCTGTGGCAAAAACTGGAGCGAGAAAATTCGCGTCCGGCAATCGAGGAGGGCGAGCATTTCAGTTTTGCCCCAGTCGATACGATGATAAGGGATAACCTGTGGATTTGTCCGATTACGCCGAAATATCAGAATGACGCCTACTATTCCATCACGAAGAACGAAATCATCGTACCCGAAAAGGAGCAGTTCAAATCGGGAGAATCGTTCTACGGGACACTGTTCCACGAGATGACGCACTCCACCGGAGCGGAAAACGTACTTGACAGGTTCAAGCCGACTACTTTCGGTTCTCCTGAATATGCCCGTGAGGAACTGGTGGCAGAGTTAGGCAGCGCACTGGTCGCACAGCGTTACGGCATGACCAAGCATATCAAGGAGGACAGTTGCGCGTATCTTAAAGGTTGGCTTGATGAGCTGAAGGAATCGCCACAGTTCATCAAGACAACGCTTCTGGACGTGAAAAGGGCAACCTCGATGATTACCCAGAAGGTGGATAAGATAGCGCAAGAACTGGAACAAAATGTCGGCGAGAAGCAGGAAAACGGAGCGGCAGCAAAGGAGAATACATTTTATTCTTCTGTTGCGTATCTCCAATTTTCGGATGACACGAGGCAGCTTGACGAACTTCGGGAGAAAGGCGATTACGAGGGATTGCTGACGCTTGCCAAGGAGTATTACGACGGCAATGGCATCAACGAACAGCATACTTATTTATCGGCCACGAACAACAAGGGTGACAGCCTTATTGCCGAGGATGAGAATTTCGCTGTCGTGTACAACGGGAGTGTCGGGGGAACCTACGAGGTGATGTTGAAATTCACGGAGCAGGAAATCCGAGACCATATCCGGCGTTACGGTGTCGATATCGCCGGAGATACAATAAAAGGGGTTGCCAGGGAGATGGCGGCGGAACAGTTCTCCGCTTTGGCGTATCAAAAGATTCCGGCCTTCGAGATGCCGAACGGTGAAGTGCTATATGTCGAATATAACAAGGAATCCGATACGCTTGATGTCGGGCAACCCACCAATGCCGGGCTGGTCGCGCAGCATCGTTTCCCTTACGACCACAATGTCGGGCTGGATGCCAATCTGCAAGCCGTGAACGAGAAGCTGAACGAGCTGGAAGAGTATCGGGCAGAACTACAAGAGGCAGAATACGGCAGCGGTATGCGCCGGTAAGGATGGAAAGAAAAAGATGCGGAACTGGTTGGCTCCGCATCTTTTTTGCAGTTTATTTCCCCAACAAACCGTCTATCATAGACTGTAAATTTGCTATGTCGCAATACTGGTTACATCCCCCTCGGTAGTCCTTTCCATTTTGAGCTGTCCGTATCAGAAACGAATCGAGTTCAATTCTTACGCCGCTGCCCATTCGTGACAGACCGGAAGAGTGGCTGATGTAAACGAACTTGCCGTTGCGCTCAATGAAGCAGGAGGTGTCATAATGCCCTTTTGAATTGGAAGCCACCTTTGCACCAACGGCTGCGGCATATTTGGAAATCTCACGCACCAATGCTGTCTGGAAACTGCGGTACTCTTTTGAAACATAGTCTCCTGCATCTGCAAGTATAGCGTCCTGCCATTTGGTATAAAAATTCTGTGCCATATTGATATTTATTATTATTCGTTCCGCAAATAACTTTTCCATTTCTCGCCGTCAATGGTCAGTTTGCCCATTTCCCAATCGTATTCCACTTCCGGTATATTGGTATAAGGGAAATGAACGGTGTAGCCTATCTGTCCGTAAGAGCAATGCAGAGGGGTAACGCAAATCTCCCAACCGAAGTAAGATTGCGGCGTGCAGTATTTTCGCCAGTTGAAACGACCTGCGGCAATATTGCCGCAAAGTCGTTTGAGTATGTCGTTTGTTGTCATTCTGTACCTCCTTTGCTGAGTATGGTGAGTTGTTCGGGACGGTCTGGAAACCAATAAGCATCACTGTCGATATATACGCATCTATAGCCATTCCAAGGTTTTCTGAAAGCTAATACTTCTTTGGGGCCAAATACCACCCCGTAGTCGTTTGTAAACGCCACCATATCGCCTACAGCCAAATCACTGTCTGTTTCCATGACTTCGGACAACCGGCTGAAAAACTCCATGCCCTCGGCTTCACGCTCTTTCTTCCAGCGCATAAACTCCTCTTTGTGGCTTCTTGATGAGCCAATAGGTAATAACTCCGATGCCAAAACCTCTGTCTCGGAAGAGCTTGTTGAGATTAAGATGATGCTGTCACTATCCACTTTTTCGGGAGTTGAGATAATTCGACATTCTATATCATTATCGGCAGTGTGCCAAAAAAGGAGGTTGCCTTGCTTGATGAAATCGTACTTGCTCATTGTCTTTTGATTTATTGTTTTTTTTATTTCCCTTTTCTTGAAGCCTTTTGACTTCGCCCAAAGGGGTTGTTTTCATGTGCGTCACAAACGGGGGGATGCAAGAACGATGAGCAAGGAACCTGCAATGAAATTTTATGAAATACCGTCATCTCCGATTACGGAAAGTTGTCGTCAAATTTTATTTCAGGTAGCGATAGCGGTACTTGGGCAATGTTCGTCCACCGTACCTTTGCACACGAAAACAGACCTGCGGCGTATGTCGGGGCTGTGAAGGGATTATACCCTTAAAACAGGAATATACCGGCTGTGAAACCGGTGGCGGAAGCTCTGCAGAGCATATTTATAAAAGTAACCGGGGAGCCTGTGCAAAAAAGAGAGCAACCACCCACTTTTGAGGCGGGTGGTTGCCAATGTTTCGGACAAACATCAGAAGTGGTAATCAACAACTCCTCCGATGTAGAGTATCGTTCCCGGTTCAAGCCTACAAACAAACTCCATAAACGTAAAGGACTGTTCGGCAAAAGACTGCAGCCATCGCCATCCAAATAGAAATGATAGGCGACATCCAACGGATTTTCCACTGCCTGTTTGAGATAATAGGTCGAACCCCATTCCAACATATTATCTGCCGTAAGAGCATTCGCTCTTTTTTTGATATTGGCGACATACTCCTCTTTCCATTGCTCTATTCCACCATTATAGCGCATGGTGTCATCGGATATAAGCTCGAACATTCCTTTGGGCAAGGCATGATTGACCAAATTGGCAATATCCTCTTTACGGTCTTCCTCGTCTATTTCTGAACAATAGTCATAGAAGCTCCCGTCTCCTTGCTGGAGTGTGTCCTCATTCAGATAGTTTTCTTTGTCTATCGGCTCCGTTGAAATTTGAAAAATCCTGCTGTGCATAATTGTAAATTTTAGATTGTCAAATATTTTCTTTTTTTTTCCTTTTCTTGAAACTCTTTTGGCTTCTCGTCGGGGAATGATTTTTATGCAGGACTGACAGCGGGAAAAGGACGGATAAGGCAAGTAAACAGTGTACGGGATGAAACGGAATACCCAACCGCCCAATGTAAGAGCACAGTCAGGCTCGTCCGACTATGCCCTGCAACGAGGTGGGGAGTGAAAGTCAATCTTCGATTTGTGGAAGGCTGCCGTGAAGAATATCCGGGAACCGTTAGTGAAAGCGATACTTGACGACCAGACGCACGCTGTACCTTTGCATATAAAATCTCTCCGAAGAGAATTGCCGACGTGAGATGAAAAGAGACCATAATTGAGAAACGCTATTATTCATAAGGGGAAAAGACTATTCGTGGTTGTTATAAATGCTTGATTAACATGAAAATACAATTCGCGCCATAAAATAATCCTTTCTTGAAATAAAAATCACAGAAAAAGAAACAAGATTAAAAAATAACCATTAACTTTGCACCAGTCAAGTTTCCAATCGAAGCGTCGAACGGAATTAAAAGGGAATCCCGGTGAAAATCCGGAGCTGTACTCGCAGCTGTAAGTCCTATTAAAGTTTATCGCACTCTTTGCCACTGGTGAAAGCTGGGAAGGCGCGATAAGCGGGATGAGCCAGAAGACCTGCTTGATGAGATAGATTTAGTGACCACGGGATAATTGGCATTAGATTAAAATGAACAGAGGCTCGTCCACAGGCACCTATATTCTTTTTGATAACCGATTTCTCATTCGTTGCAAATCTGTCGCAATAAAAACGAATGTGTGTTTAAACTTTTTGTTTAACTTTTAATAATTAAGTTATGAAAAAGAATTTTAGATTCTTGGCAATGGCTGTTGTAGCAATGGCCGCCGCAGTGTTCACGGGATGTTCATCCGACGATGACTTCCTTGCTCCGTATGAGGAGAGTGCGATTCAAACCCGCGCGATAAGTTCTACCAATGCGCTTATCGATTTTGATAACGTACCTTCCAGCGTAATGGCTTCTGACCAGTATGGAAACAATCTCTATTCTGCCACGGCCAACGGCAAGCAGGTAACGACCGGCTACATCACTCAAATCGGGCAAACCGGTACGTACATTCAGTTCCCGATTAACTATTTGGAACAAGAATGGGTAAGCGGACAGCCTTGGGAATATGAATTTTGGAATGGTGGTTTTGCCATCTCTAATTTCCATAATCTGACACAGGGGGATTATCAAAACCAATGTAGCGTGTACTGGCCCAACGGCGGTCATAGCGGTAAAAATTTTGCTGTAGCTTTCGGTTATAGCGATTCATACAATGATTCACAAGCAACCTATGACAAATGTGCGAAGATTTACCTGACCGATGCAACCGGCTACAGAGTCGTTACCACAAACACTCCTGTCAAGGGTACACCGAAATATGGTAAATTCAACAGCGTATGGGTTTGTAATACGACTTATACCTACTTAGTCATGAAGGATGGCAACTCGTTTACACAAGGCTCTTTGTCGGCACAAAAAGGATGGTTTAAGGTGGTATTTGTTGCGTTGGATGCGACGGGTAAACCTACAGGTAAGGAAGTAGAATACTATTTGGCAAACTTCGATTCCAGTAAAGATGCAGAATCAGGTTTGACCAATAAAATCCGTACCGGATGGAATCAAGTGGATTTAAGCGGTTTAGGTGACAGCGTATGTACTGTAGCTATCAATTTCGAAGGAAGCGATTCAAGCGCATACGGATTGAACACTCCTGCTTACGTTGCTATAGACGATATTGATGTAACCGTAAACGAATAACATGAATTTGGGGCAAATGCTTTTTAACGGCAAGTGCAAAGTATTTGCCCCTTTTTATTATATCCCAATGGAGATTGGAATCAAATACTTTCTTCAAGGGAATTTCAGCATTAAAATTATAAATATAATGAAGAAGTATTTGCTTTTATTCTCCTTGACGATATTTCTATTTGCATGCAACAAAGACGAAGAAATATCGCAGGACGTGATATTGCCTCCTGTCATTGAGTTGGATAGCGAGGACGGAATCTACGTTGTAAAGATAGGAAAAGAGGTCGTTATTGAGCCGACCTATCAGAATGTCGATTACGCCGTTTATTCATGGAAATGCAACGGTCGTATCATTTCCGACGAGCCTCAATTGAAATACATTTTCAACGAATGCGGTTCGTATTACGTTACCCTGCGTGTGGATACGAGGGATGCCAGCACAGAGGAAGAAATTCGTGTGGATGTCAATGAATTGGCTCCGCCCGTTATTTCATTGGTAACCCCCTCTATAGGGCTTAAAGTTGTCGCAGGACGTGAGTATATCCTTACACCCGACATTCAAAATGCAGAAGGAGCTACTTATTTGTGGACTCTTAACGGAAACGAAGTCGGAACGGAAAATACTTATACATTCAAGCAAGATGAGTTGGGAACTTATGAACTGACCTTAACCGTAACAAATGAAGACGGACAATCAAAGAAGACAGTTTCTATTGAGGTTGTCGATAAACTTCCGATTGAAATCGTAGTTCCGTCATCTTTATATTTTACCGAGAATAATACCAAATACGTAGAATTAGGACGTACTTTGTTTGTCCGCCCCTTTGTATCAATAAGTGCCGAGCCTTCTTATCAATGGAGTTTGGACGGGCAACCGATTGAGGGAGCCAATTCTTTGGTTTACGGTTTCAAACCCGCTAAAACCGGAGAACACACGCTTACCTTTACTGTGAAATACGACAATCAAGATACAAAAGCAGTGCTCACCCGTAATATTTCGGTCTCCGGTGTCGATGAAGTCAGTGTCAATATTCCGGTGAAATGTTGTGAAGCGGCCGGAAAAAGACCTTTTGCTGCCGGAAATTCCATTTACAGCAATAAAGTATATGAATTTGTTCCGGCTCCGGGACAATTTGTAAACGAAACGAATACAGCAGGTTTCAATGGGGAAAGCACGCACGAAGCAGCCTGTGCTTACGCACAAAAACGTCTTGATAATGAACAATATGTTTCTCTCGGAGGTTGGGGAGGATATATTGTAGTAGGATTCGACCACAGTATCGAAAACAAAGGCGGTTATGATTTTTCCATCAAAGGAAATGCCTTTGATTCGTCAAATGAACCGGGCATTGTATGGGTAATGCAAGATGTCAATGGAGACGGCTTGCCCAACGATGAATGGTATGAACTGAAGGGTTCTGAATATGGAAAACCCGAAACCATTCAGGACTATGCCGTAACTTATTTCCGTCCCGGTCCCAACATGGACACCCAATGGCAAGACAACAAGGGAAATAAAGGGGCGATTGACCGTCTCGGCAACTATCACCCGCAAGAGTTTTATTATCCTTTGTGGATTGAAGAGGATTCCTATACGTTATACGGCACATGCCTGAAAGCACGTACCGAACAAAGCCCGTCGACAGGCATGTGGTCCAATAATCCGTTCGGGTGGGGATATGCCGATAATATTGGTGATGATATGCCCAATAAAGACAATCCTAACGCGGGAGCACTTGGAAACTATTTTAAGATTTCCGATGCGCTCAATATCGACGGCACGTCTGCAAACCTTTCCCATATCGACTTTATCAAGGTGCAGACCGGAGTCAATGTAAAAGCCGGATGGTTAGGGGAAAATTCCACGGAAGTTTTCAAGTTCTGTGATGAAAACAACAATAACGACAAATAAAATTCATTATGAACAAAATATATCATTTCATCCTATTCTGTTTCGCTACGCTCTGCCTTGCTGCATGTAGTGATGACGACCCTGAAGTAAGCGGAATAGACGGCAAGGATCACTTCATCTCCGAGTTTGCTCTAACTGTAGATGGCATTACCTATCAAGCCATGATAGTCGGGGACAAGATTACAGTTGAGATACCTTATAATACCAGTCTGAAAGGGGCTACCGTAGAGTATGCCCTTTGCGAGGGAGCCTCTATTAACCCGAATCCATCGACCATAGAGGATTGGGAGAATGAATGGAAATTCGTAGTTACCTCCAAAATGCAGGATAGCAAAGTATATTCCTATACTTATCAATATACAGACATCGAACAGAGCGGCAGCGTAGTACTTGCCACGCAAGCCGAGGTTGATAATTTTGCAAAGACAGGAATAAACAAAATCGAAGGCAGCCTGACCATCGGAACGGCAGACGGAGAAGAAATCACCAATCTGGACGGACTTGCCAACCTGAAACAAATCAGTAACTCCCTTGTCATCAATCCGTCTTACAAAGGAACGGATTTGACCGGGTTGGATAATCTGGAACAACTCGGAAGTTTCAAATTAGGTTCGACAACTTCTGCCAGTAAAAACATAATGCTCAAAACGGTTAATCTGCCCTCTTTGCTTGGAGTGACCGGTGATTTTGTCGTTAACAGTTCTGTCATTGAAAAAATATCTATACCCAAAGTCGAGTTCATTGGTGAGGATATGTATATAACTTCCGATGCTTTACTTGATTTGGATGCAAATGCCGTTGAATCTGTCGGAGCTTCCTTAATTGTCAAAGGTTCGGTAGCACAAAAAGAATCAGCGACAACCGAAGCCATTGTTTTCTCAGCGCTCAAACAGGTCGGGAATGAACTTACAATCCAATATTTTCCCAAACTGCAAGGAATTTATCTACCGGCATTGGAAAGTGTGGCCGGTACTGCCTCATTCTCCGATATGTCCTCCATCGGAAGTCTTGCAATGACCGAATTACATTCGGTTGGAGGACTAACTATAAAAAATTGCAAAGAAATTTCCATTGTTGAACTTCCCGGTCTTATTTCCTGCGGAGAGACCAGTGTGGATGCGAATAAAGTCAATAAACTCAATATAGCTTCTTTGAAAGATGTACTCGGTGATATGACTTTAACTAATCTGCTCATAGAAGAACTGGATTTGTCCCAGATAAATTTTAACGGAAATACACTTACCCTACAATGTAAGCAACTAAATAAAATCGTAGGATCGGAAACATTTAACGGTAGCCTTTTTCTACTTCCTAAAGATTGTCGATTGACAGAATTTACGTTGGAAGGAATCTCAAATATACAGGGTGACTTCCAATGCATAGATTATTTTTATGTAAAAGAATTTGTTATGCCATTTATTCGTGTGGCAGGAGATATGACTATTGCATTGAATTCGGGAAGTGTTAATACGGCGGCGGAAATCGAATTTCCTAAATTGCAGGAAATTGGAGGGACCTTAACATTAGGGACAAATAGGAATGCAAATAATATTACCTTCCCGTTATTGAAAAAAATTCTCGGTTCATGTTCAGTTACGACTTACAAACTTAAGAATGATATTGAGTTTACCAATCTGGAAAGCATTGGAACGGATGGAGCTGATGCACAAATTAAGTTTGAGATTGAGGCTACTAATATTCTATGTCCCAAATTAAAAACGATAAATGGGAAGTTTGATATTGCAACATCTTCTTTTATGTTTGATATGGAAGTAGATAAAGTATCTTATCCTAACGTAGAATCAATATCCGAAAATCTTTCAATAACATGCCCGTATTCTGATTTTGGTTCTAATGGTATTTTGTCCATTGATTTTTCAGGTCTCAAATCAGCAAAAGGGATTAGTATAAGCGGGCAAGGAGATGTTACTGATTTCAGTTCTTTCAAATACCTGTTTGAAAACAATGTTCTAACAGGAGAATCTCAATGGTCTGTCAAAGAATGTGGTTACAACCCCACTTTCCAAGAGATGAAAGACGGGAAGTACAAGCTTGCCGAATAGATAACGAAACAATAAATTTTCTGCCAATCCTCGGTATGCTTACCGTAAGGTAAGCTGCCGGGGATTAACTATAAAAATAACGGTATGACCTATCACCAATTGAAATATCTGCTATGGAGCGTAGTTGTCGGAGTGACACTATCCTTGACATCCTGCATGAAGTGGGACTACGGCGATGCCGTGGAAGATTTCAACGCCACGGGAGCCGGACTGTTCATCACCAACGAGGGCAACTTCCAGTACGGCAATGCTACCTTGTCCTATTACGACCCGGCAACCAAACAGGTGCAGAACGAAATCTTCTTCCGTGCCAACGGCATGAAACTCGGCGACGTGGCACAGTCGATGACCATCTACGACAACAAGGGCTGGGTCGTGGTGAACAACTCCCACGTGATTTTCGCCATCGACCTGAACACCTTCAAGGAGGTAGGACGCATCGAGAACCTGACCTCACCGCGCTACATTCATTTCCTAAGCGACGAAAAAGCATACGTCACCCAATTGTGGGACAACCGCATCTTCATCATCAACCCGAAGAAATACGAAATTACCGGCTATATTCAAGTGCCGGACATGACGATGGAAAGCGGCTCGACGGAGCAAATGGTGCAGTACGGCAAATACGTCTATTGCAACTGCTGGAGTTACCAGAACCGCATCATCAAAATCGACACCGAAACCGATCAAGTAGTCGATGAACTGAAGGTCGGCATACAACCGACATCGCTGGTCATGGACAAGTACAACAAAATGTGGACGGTGACCGACGGCGGTTATGAGGGCAGCCCCTACGGTTACGAAGCCCCGTCGCTCTACCGCATCGATGCCGAGACCTTCACCGTGGAGAAGCAGTTCAAGTTCAAGTTGGGCGACTGGCCCTCGGAGGTGCAGCTCAATGGCGACAGGGACAAACTCTACTGGATCAACAAGGCCATTTGGAGCATGGACGTGACAGCCAGCCATGTGCCGGTACGTCCGTTCCTCGAATACAGCGGCACGATTTATTACGGACTGACGGTAAACCCCGCCAACGGAGAAGTGTACATCGCCGATGCCATCGATTACCAGCAGCAGGGCATGATATACCGCTACTCGCCCGAAGGGAAATTGATAGATGAATTTTATGTCGGGATTATCCCCGGTGCATTTTGTTGGAAATGAAGAATAAATTGCGGCATATATACCATATTATTTTCATCACGAAAAGACAGGAGATGACGATTCCAATGACAACCAAAGGAATGATTCTCGATCAGATGGTACAAATTTTCACAAGGAAAGGCTGTCATGTCTATGCCTGCAATGCTTTTCTCAATCATGTTCATATACTTGTAGAGATACCATCTCCCACGGACTTCGCAAAGATTATCAATAAAGTAAAAAGTTCTACAGGCGTTGTCTATCGAAAATATCCGGAATATGCGGATTTTTCAGGATGGGCAGCCGGATTTGATTCGTTTAGCGTGTCATTCAATGATCTGAATCGGGTAAAACACCACATTGAGAAACAAGAGACGGTTCATCAGGAACTTTCATTCGAGGACGAATACGACCAACTGCTTGAAGAAAACGGATTCAATGCCTATCAAGATTTTATGCGGGCATCATTCTCTGCATATGCTGCGGTAAATAACCATATTAAAAACAAAAGGAAATGACATATACAAAATATTTACTTTTCTCAATATTGGTTGTCTGTCCATCCGTGCTGTCTGCGCAGGGAATCACCCGGCGTATTCACCAGATAGACGAGGTGACCGTATGGGGCAAACGGCCGATGAAGGAAATCGGCGTGCAGAAGACGAAGTTCGATTCACTCGCACTGAAAGAAAATATCGCCCTCTCGATGGCGGACATCCTGACGTTCAACTCGTCCGTGTTTGTCAAGAGCTACGGCCGCGCCACGCTCTCGACCGTCGCCTTCCGAGGCACGTCGCCCAGCCATACGCAGGTGACGTGGAACGGGATGCGCATCAACAACCCCATGCTCGGCATGACCGACTTCTCCACCATTCCGTCCTACTTCATCGACCAGGCATCGCTGCTGCACGGTACTTCATCGGTGAACGAAACGGGCGGTGGACTGGGCGGTCTGGTCAAACTCGGCACGGCTCCTGAAGTCGCTGAAGGGTTCAACGCCCAGTACGTGCAGGGCATCGGCTCGTTCAAGACCTTCGATGAGTTCGCCCGCTTCACCTACGGAAGTGAGCGGTGGCACGTCTCCACCCGTGCGGTCTATTCTTCCTCGCCTAACGATTACAAGTACACCAACCACGACAAAAAGATAAACATCTACGACGAGGATAAGAACATCGTCGGACAGTATCACCCGAAAGAGCGCAACCGCTCCGGGGCGTTCAAGGACCTGCATTTGCTTCAGGAAGTGTATTACAATACCGGGAAAGGCGACCGTTTCGGGCTGAACGCCTGGTATATCAACTCCAACCGGGAACTTCCGATGTTGACGACCGACTATGGAGATGCAACCGACTTCGAGAACCGCCAGCGAGAACAGACGTTCCGCAGCGTCTTGTCCTGGGATCACATGAAAAGCAACTGGAAACTCGGCGTGAAAGGCGGTTACATACACACATGGATGGCCTACGACTACAAGCGTGAGGTCGCACCTGACAACTGGGCGTCGATGACCCGCTCCCGCAGCAAGGTAAACACGTTTTACGGTCAGGCGGAGGGAGAGTATTCTTTGGATAAAAAATGGTTTTTCACCGCCAATGTATCGGCACACCAGCATTTGGTACGGAGCGAGGACAAGAACATCATCTTGCAGGACGGTGGCAAGGCCATCGTGGGCTATGACAAGGGGCGCGTGGAACTCTCCGGCTCCGTATCCGCCAAGTGGCAGCCGATAGACCGCTTGGGTATGTCGGTGGTACTGCGGGAAGAGATGTATGGTTCCGATTGGATTCCACTCATTCCGGCTTTCTTCATTGACGGTATCATTTCCCCGAAAGGAAATGTGATGCTGAAAGCATCCATATCGCGTAACTACCGTTTCCCAACTCTGAACGACCTATACTTTTTGCCGGGAGGTAATCCCAACCTGAAAAACGAACAAGGTTTCAGTTATGATGCCGGGGTGAGTTTCGATGTCGGCAAGAAAGGCATTTACAAGTTGAGCGGCGGTGCGAACTGGTTCGACTCCTACATCGACGACTGGATTATCTGGCTGCCCACCACCAAGGGCTTCTTCTCGCCCCGCAACGTAAAGAAGGTCCACGCCTACGGCGTCGAGGTCAAAGCGAACTTCGCCGTGCAGCCGGCGAAAGATTGGCTCATCGACTTGAACGGGTCCTATTCGTGGACACCCTCCATCAATGAAGGTGAGAAGATGTCGCCTGCTGACCAGTCAGTGGGCAAGCAGTTACCCTACGTGCCGAAGCACTCCGCATCGCTGACCGGACGGTTGTCGTGGCGGACTTGGGCGTTCCTTTACAAATGGGCGTTCTACTCGGAACGTTACACCATGTCGAGCAACGACTATACGCTGACAGGACACCTGCCCGAATATTTCATGAGCAATGTCTCGTTGGAGAAAAACCTGTTTTTCAAACCGGTGGACATCCAGTTAAAATTCGCCGTCAACAACCTCTTCAACGAGGACTACCTTTCGGTACTCTCGCGCCCCATGCCCGGCATCAACTTCGAGTTCTTCATCGGCATTACCCCGAAGTTCGGGAAAAACAAGAAAAAGTCCGAAAATACAAATATGTAACGATATGAAAGCATTAAAGAATTTAAGCCTGCTGTTGCTACTTGTATTGGCATTCACAGGCTGCCACAATAAAAGTTCAAAACTCGCCGATTTCAACCGAACGGTCTATACACCTGAATACGCTTCGGGGTTTGACATAAAAGGTGCAGACGGCAAAAAGAGCGTATTGGTTACCGTCACGAACCCTTGGCAGGGCGCCGACAGCATCACTACGAACCTGTTCATTGCCCGTGATGACGAAGAGGTTCCGGCGGATTTCACCGGTCAGATGCTCAAGGGGGATGCCGAGCGCATCGTCTGCATGTCCTCGACCCATATCGCCATGCTCGACGCAATCGGCGAAACGGGACGCGTAGTCGGCGTGTCAGGCATCGACTACATCTCCAATCCCGACATTCAGGCACGGCGGGACAGCGTTGGAGATGTGGGCTACGAAGGGAACATCAATTACGAACTGCTGCTCTCGCTTGACCCCGACCTCGTGTTGCTTTACGGCGTGAACGGGGCAAGCTCGATGGAGGGTAAGCTCAAAGAGTTGGATATCCCGTTCATGTATGTCGGCGATTACCTCGAAGAGTCTCCGCTGGGCAAAGCCGAATGGCTGGTGGCACTTTCGGAGGTTATCGGAAAACGGGCGGAGGGCGAAAAAGTATTCGCGGAAATCCCCGTCAGATACAATGTCCTGAAAAAGAAAGTAGCGGACAATATCCTCGACGCTCCGTCAGTCATGCTCAACACGCCTTACGGCGACAGCTGGTTCATGCCCTCGACCGAAAGCTATGTCGCCCGGTTAATCAAAGATGCCGGAGGCGATTACATCTACAAGAAGAACACAGGAAACGCTTCCGCGCCCATCGACCTCGAAGAGGCGTATCTGCTGGCCTCGCAAGCCGATATGTGGCTGCATGTGGGGATGGCGAACACGCTTGATGAACTGAAAGCCGCATGCCCGAAGTTCATCGACACCCGCTGTTTCCGTGGTGGACAGGTCTATAACAACAACGCCCGCACCAATGCTGCTGGCGGCAACGACTACTATGAGTCGGCGGTCGTAAATCCCGACCTCGTGCTGCGAGACCTCGTGAAGATATTCCACCCCGAACTGGTCGAGGAAGATTTCGTCTATTACAAGCAACTGAAATAGATGCGCTCCCGTTCCGCCATATTGTTTGCCATGCTGGCCGCCCTCACCCTTTTCCTGTTTCTGCTGGATTTGGCGGTGGGGGCAGTCGCCGTACCGCTCGGCGATGTATGGGCGGCTTTGACGGGCGGCGACTGCCCGCGGGCGACGGCGAAAATTATACTGAATATCCGACTGATTAAGGCGGTGGTCGCGTTGCTGGCCGGAGCAGCTCTGTCGGTCAGCGGTCTTCAGATGCAAACCCTCTTCCGCAATCCTCTTGCCGGCCCCTACGTGCTCGGCATCAGTTCGGGCGCGAGCCTCGGCGTGGCACTCGTCGTGCTTGCAGGCTTCGGTTCGTCGATAGGCATTGCCGGGGCGGCTTGGCTCGGAGCGGCGCTCGTGCTGGTCGTCATCGCCGCCGTCGGCCACCGCATCAAGGACATCATGGTGATTCTGATTCTCGGCATGATGTTCTCGTCGGGAGTCGGCGCGATTGTACAGATATTGCAATATCTCAGCAAGGAAGAATCCCTGAAAGCCTTTGTCATTTGGACGATGGGGTCGCTCGGCGACGTGACCTTCGACCAGCTTGCGGTACTCGTCCCGTCGATTATCGCCGGACTGTTGTTGGCGGTGGTGACGATCAAGCCGCTCAACTTACTGCTGTTCGGCGAGGAGTATGCCGTGACGATGGGGCTGAACATCCGACGCTCGCGCGGGCTGCTGTTCCTCTCCACGACGCTGCTTGCTGGTACGGTGACCGCCTTTTGCGGTCCGATAGGCTTCATCGGACTGGCCATGCCCCACGTCACGAGAATGCTGTTCCGCAACAGCGACCATCGGGTACTCGTACCGGGAACCGTTCTTTCGGGTGCGGCGGTGCTGCTTCTTTGCGACCTCGTTTCTAAAATGTTCACCCTGCCGATCAACGCCATCACCGCATTGCTGGGAATCCCCATCGTGGTGTGGGTGGTCTTGCGCAATAAATCCGTCACCGCATGATAAAGTTACACGATTTTTCCATAGGCTACGGCGAGCGCACCTTGCTCTGCGAGGTGGAAACCACCATAGAAAAGGGCAGGCTGACTGCCCTTATCGGGCGCAACGGCACGGGCAAATCGACACTGCTTCGAGCCATCGCCGGACTGAACCGCCGTTATACCGGCCGAATCCTGCTCGACGGGCATAACGCCGCCGATATGCGAGCAGCAGAAATGGCCAGAACGCTGGCATTCGTCACGACCGAGCGCACACGCATCGCCAATCTCAAATGCAAGGATGTCGTGGCTATCGGCCGCGCACCCTATACCAACTGGATTGGAAAGATGCAGGAGGTCGACAAGGAGATCGTCATGCGGTCGCTCGCCTCGGTGGGCATGGAGGCTTATGCGGAGCGCACGATGGACAAGATGTCGGACGGCGAGTGCCAGCGCATCATGATCGCACGGGCGTTGGCGCAGGATACGCCGATTATCCTGCTCGACGAACCCACCTCGTTTCTCGATATGCCCAACCGCTACGAATTGTGTACACTGCTGGCACGGCTGGCGCATGAAGAAAACAAGTGCATCCTTTTTTCCACGCACGAGCTGGATATCGCCCTCTCGCTTGCCGATGCGATAGCCCTTATCGACCCACCCCAGTTGTCGTATATGCCGACCGAAGAGATGCGCCGGAGCGGCTGCATCGAGCGGCTGTTCCGAAATAATTGTGTGACGTTCGATGCCACGACAGGATTCATAAAAGTGGGACAATGACTAAGGAATATATCATAGAGAATTTCACAGCAAATATCAGCGTGGACGAATATATTTCACGCTTCCGGGACGAAAAACGTTTTGTCGAATTTTGCAAACAATGCCCCAACTACGGTAATAGTTGGGGATGCCCGCCGTTCGATTTCGATACCGGAGAATTTCTGCGCCAATATGAATATGCCCACCTGATGGCCACGAAAATAATTCCGGTCGAGAAAAATATTCCGATAGACAGAACGCAGGAATTGATTAAACCGGAACGGCTCAGGATAGAAAGGGAATTGCTGGAAATGGAGCACAGATACGGAGGTCGGGCATTCGCCTATGTAGGAAAATGCCTATACTGTCCCGATTCCGAATGCGCCCGCAAATGCAACCGTCCTTGCCTGCATCCGGACAAAGTACGTCCCTCGCTTGAAGCATTCGGGTTCGATATGACACGAACACTCTCGGAACTTTTCGGGATAGAGCTGCTTTGGGGAAAGGATGGTATTCTACCGGAATATCTTGTGATTGTAAGCGGATTATTTCATAATTCGGCAGAAAATATTATCAGTCATACGAAGCGTAATCAGGATTCAGGAAACCTATAATCTTATTACCCTCATTGATAACAAAAGTCCCTGCAATCCGAATTATAGATTGAGGGACTCGATGAAAGTGAATGTAAAAACTAAAAGAACAACTCTACTTTCGTATGCCTGTTGACTTCGACCGGTACATGGTCGGCTATGCCGCCTCTGCTTACCTTGACGATGCGTTCGATCGGTATGCCACGCTTTTTCAATTCTGCAACGATATAATCCGCTCTCGATGTACTTAATGAACCATTAAGCACAGGAGTTCCAGTCGAACTGTCGGCCGCACCGGTTACTCTCAAGGATAATCCGTATTTCTTGGCCACGCGAGCCAGTTCATCAAGGTTAAGCATTTGGGAAGCATCCGTCAGGTGCGCCGTATTGAGGTTAAAAAAGAAATAGACAGGCGACCCGATGCAATTCCCGGCTTGTATGAGTTCCGTCCTTTCAGAGACGATTATGCCCGGTTTCTCGGCATCATCTCCGTTGTTGCCATATCCAATACTTGCAGAATCAAGCGGCGAGATTCCATCCCAATGCCGGTTTTTCAATCTTGCCCGTAGTGAGTTCAATCCGCTGTAATTATTTCTGGGATAACCTTGACGGCGGTCGGTCTCATCGTCATTAACCAGATGACCGTACTTGTCAAGCAATCCTTCTATTTCCAGAATTTTCTTCAATTCTGCGACCGTCCGTCGGTTGCGGTCGTACCAGTCTTTATAACGCTTGTTTTCTCCGGATAAGATATTGGCATGATCCACGAGCCACTCATTCTGACGAATGTAAGATGTCGCATCAACCGCGCGTTTCCAACCGACCTTTCCGAGATGAAACGTGAAACCGGCGGTCAGCGATACCATGTGGTCGCCGAGGCGGTTCGGGCGTCCGTAACCATCGAAGTCCTGAAAGGTGGTCGTGCCGGAGAGTTCCAACATGGCACTTACTCGTTTGGAAATCCGATATTCTCCCTGTACGCCATACGAAACAGTAAAGGGATTATTCCCGTTAGAGGCATTGTGCAACAGGCCGACACCGGCAAAGGGAGCAAGATTCCAGCGTACCTGTTCTTGCCGGGCATATCTGCAGCCAAGGACATTCCACAGCAGATCCGCATGGATATGGTGGTAGTCCTGATTGGACAATGTTCCATCTTTGAACTGCACACCGCTGTAATTGATACGTGCGCCGACGGACGGAGTGAACCATTTTCCGACTGCGAAACTGTACGAGGGTTTCAAGCGTCCGAAGAGGTCTTCGCAGCCGAGAGGTGTGCCGAGAAAGGCGGACGTACCCCCGGCAATACTGACAAACCAGTTGCCAGTCAGGGATGCCGGAAGTACCACTCCGTCAAGATAGACGGGCTGTATCGGTTGCAGTTCCTCCGAGACATTATAGTACGGTGTATGTTGTACAGTATCCACCTGTACGGGTTGTATACTTGCCTGTGCCTGCAACGTGCAAAGCACGGCCAATATAAAAAAGATTTGTTTCGTCATATTCCAATGATATTATTCGTTATACTTTTTGATTTGTCATGAGACGTATGCCACTTACCGTTTGGGTTTCTTGCCAATGGCCGGACGCATCATGCGGCTCGCCATCCTCATGCTGCGGAGTGCCCATGCACGGTTGTCCTCGTCCTCATCGCGCCCCCATTTCAGGTCGCTGCCGCCACCTCCGCCGCCACGAGTTTCGGCAAAAGTGGTGGCATCATCGACCATACCGAGAAACAGCATCGTCGCGCAGTGCATCACGTCTGTACCTTGTTCCGCTATGGACTGGACGAGCGAGCCGTCGAACAGTTGCCGTTCCGCCACGTCCATCTGTGCCGATACGTTCCTATACTCGCCGACCACATTTTCCAGCAGGACATCCTTGAGCAACGTGTCCACTTTGGAATGTATATCATGGGAGTATTTGTAGGCTTCCTCCTTGAGTTCCCCGGTACGTTCCTCAATGGCATCCATGTTCTCTTTCAGCTCGGCAAGCTGCCGGTCAGCCGTCTGTAACTTCTCCTGCTTGTCTGCCAGTTGCCTGTTGATGCCTGCCAGCTCTTTCTCCAGACTTTTAACTTGTGCGGCTAATTGTTCCGCATCGCCCTTGTTCGCTTTCAAATCCTGTTCGGCTGCCGATAGCAGAGCCTCTTTTTCGGCTTTCGACTTCTCAAGGTTATCGACCATTGTCGTAAGCCCCTTGACCCTGCGCTCTGCCAGACGGATGTCCGATTGAAGGGTTGCCAGCACCTTTTGGTGGCGGTCTATATTTTCCTCGATGGTCGTACATTCTTCCGATAGCATACGGCGGTATTCTTCGGTAGTCCTGTGCCGTGCGCCTGTTTCGGATATGCTTGTTCCTCTCGACATTCCCCACCTTGTATTGACTTCGGCGAAAAAGTCGGTATGAAGCTGTTTCATCCTTGCGCTGTATTCAAACTTGTCCTTTCCGGCGAATATTTCCTTGTACGCAAAGCGGCCGTCTTTGATTGGCAACAAAGTACAATGCACATGAGGGTTCAATTCGTCAAGGTGTACGATGAATGCGGCGATGTTCTGCTCGCCATATTTGCCACTCACGAATGAATAGACGTCTTTCGCCCAGCGTTCAATATCGCTCATTCTTTTGATACGGGTATTGTTCGCACCTTCATCAAAATCCACGTTCTGCGTGCCGAACGCGAGTTCGTGCATCCGCTTACGGGAACCGCCGAAAATGAAGTTCACCACCGTGCGGTACTTCGGTTCTGCCAGTCCTTCGTTGGGGTCTTTGATTCCACGCCTCTCCAATATGTCCGCCATCCGTTCGGGAATGTTGCGGCTCGTGTCAATGGGACGTACCTTGCCTCCGGGCGCAATCTCGAAGTTCAGGTGTTTGCGTGTGGGGTCGTAATTCCCCTTATTCATAGCGTACTTTTCCGCCCTTTCACTGCGGTCACGCAAATGTTCGTTGCTTTGGGCTGCGGTGATGCCTTTCGACACCTGCATATCAAGTACCTGTTTTTGATCTGCCATACTCTTTTCGTGTTGTTTGGACAATCCGTCCTGTCCCAGCTTGCTGCTTGCCCGGACAGCCTACCGACGGTCGGAGACCTATCGGGGTATTAGGCTCCCCCTTCCCTTTGTTTCGTGGCAGACGGGCAAGCCCGTGTGCCTCCTATAACCGGCAGGATAACCGTTAAGGGATGGAGGTGGATTGTTCGCGTTATACAATCTGTTTTCGACTCCCGGTTCAATCCACCATCGCCTGTGCCTTTGCCAGAAGCGATAAAAAAGGTTTGCGAAGCGATTTGAGGCGTTCTTGGTCTTCGTCCATGTCGAAGTCCGTCACTGATGCCTCGGTGTCGAGAATCAGCCCGGCGAGGTCTTTGGCGGACTCGATGAAAGCAGCCCATTCTTCACCGAGGTCAAACCGGAAGAAATCCACAAGCGGCGAACTGTCATCGAATCTCGACTTGTGCAGGATTTTTTGCAGGGCGGCGTGGGCGATGCAGCACAAGGCTGTTTCACGATGTTCCGTGACCAAAGTGCCGGAATGTGCGGAGGTCGTGTTGGAATGGGTGTCCAAACAGAGTCCGGTGTCACGGTCGGCAATTTCAGTCTTTGCCAGACTTACGAGTTGTCCACATATTACGCCAGTTTCGGCAGCGGTCGTTTTGCCGATTACCCAATCGGACAATACCTCACGGAGCTGTCTGGCAAAGTCCGGCTGCTCCTGTGCATTGCGGGGCTGTGCTGCCTGACCGGATTGTACGGTCATGGTAATGACCACGCTTTTGGGAAGCTGGATGCGGGTCAGCAAACCGAATGCCTCCATTGCACTCAAAAAAGAACGGACGGTAGCCCTGTGCCAATGCCACTCCGATGCGAGGTCGGAAACGGTCAGGTGGCACTGGTTGGGTTGCAGCACGTAGGCCTTCTTTCTTAAAAACGGAGAAACGAAACCTGCCAGTGATTTGTCCAACAGGTCACAGTACGCTTCGGTGCGTGTTTTGCGTTCATCCCCTTTCTCCTTGAGATATTCGAATACCTCCCTGTCTGCCAATATGGAAACAGGTATCTTTTGGTTATTTTTCATTTTCATTCGGTTTTAATGATTCATATTGTGCGGATATATCAGTGTTGCCGCTGTCCGCTTCATGCGGCAGATTTGCGTGATGATTCTCGTGATAGGATTCTGACAACATTCCGGGATGCTTTGCCCATCCGGAAAGTGTGTCCGTATCCTTGCATTCGGACATGACCCGAACGGAGGGATAGAACAGGGCTGCCAGAAGAAGATAGGCAATGGTTATCGCCAAGGTGTACAGATGCGGCACAAAGCCGATGACCAGTGCGCCCGATGCGAGTGTGACAAATGCACGGGGGCGGTCAAGCAACCTGCGTAACCAGTTGTCCGTCCGTCGGAACGAAAACATTGCGGCACAGACACCGGTAGAGAGTAGGATTCCAAACTCACCCATATGTCCACAGGCATATACATAATGGAAAAGAAGCAGGCATATCAGCCATACTTGCACATACAGTTTACGGGCGTTGCCGCTTCGTGCCATTGCCATGTAAAAGGGTGTCATGAACCGCTTGTTGTTCTTGTACAATGACATTGATACCCCGAAAGGTATCGCGCAGAAAATGAGTAGCAGGATATTCAGTAACATAAGTAATAGGGCTTTTCGGGTATGGGAGTGGGACGCACAATGAGTTCCAACTGGACAATACCGTATGTCGCCAGCCGGATAAGGGTTTCGGCATCCTTGGGCGAAAAGTACATGGCCGCTTTCTTGATGCGCTGCTTGAATGTAATGTCTTGCTTTCGGTAGATGGCCAAAGCCTTGTCCAGTTCGTGTTCGGGAATAGTCCATGTCGTACCCTCGGCGTGTATGCCGTTCGTCTTGAAGGCACGCAGTACCAATGTACGGGAAACGAGGTAGTCGGTGCGGTCGGTTCTTGAGATGATATGCTCCTTGTAGAGATTGTCATCGGCAACCTCTATCCACGTCCGGTAGGCATTGATGCAATAGACCATCTGTCGGTATAAGGTGTTTCTCATATAAAATTCATCAGCACGTCGGACTTGTCTTTCTTGTATTTCAGGAACCCGCTTTTGGAGTGTAGTTCCAAGTCGAGGCATAAGTCCCCGTACATCTGCTCCAAAGAATCATAGATGGTGACAAGGATGCTGTTTACATTGCCCTCCGTATCCGTCTTGGCGTTCATCTTGAACATCTGTCCGAAAGCGGGATTCGAGTATGCACAAGTGCTGTGACCGAATTTTTCCGTCCGCATCGGAATATGGTGGTAGAGCGTGATCAACTCCATGTCGTCCTCGAACATATCCATTACTTCGTCCAGTTCGTAAGGGGTGCGCAACGGAAACGTAAGCAGCACATAGTCGCCGTAGAACTGCGGTTCTTCCATCGTCGTCACATCGAGCAACTGCGGAAGTTGCAGGGGGACGAATGCCATGAAGTCATTATAAAAATGTCGTAACATATTCATATCTTTTTCTGTTGTTATATTTTACAGCGTGTGTATGAATGCCTCCATCAGCATTCCGGGCAGCTCGTCCAAGCGGTTGTCTCCGGGGTGCAGCATCCTGCCCAACTCCCTGAAAGCGTCGGGTGTCTGCGAGGCAAGCATATCGAGTTGCTCTCTTTCTTCGGCTGAAAGCAACGCCAGGCAGAAACCGTCCAACGACGAATAAGGCTGGAGAAGCATCCAGATGTAGGCTTGTGCCTGTGCCGGTGTCTTGACTTTTTTATTGCAGATGTCGTCGATACAGGTTCGGATATTCTGAATCAGCCTGCGGTTGGTGCGCATGGCCAGATAAATCATGGCATTGCGATAGGTGATGTCGTTCCGTTCGGCGGCAAGGAATATCTGTGCACAGCATCGTTCCGTGTCATGAGTGATGTCGGAAAGATTCTCGCCGTCGAAATCAGGCAGACGTGAAAGGAATGCCCGGTACACGGCATCCTCCTTTTCGATAAAGGTCGTCAGGTCTGCCATACAATGAATACCGTAATCAATCGTTTCAGCAAGGGTAGTTCGATAAGTGGCAAGAATGTGTTGTCGGTTTCTCTGACTGACGGGCCGGTTATCCAATGAGGCAAAGAACGGTCGGATTGTTTCAGCCGCACGATGCAACTCTTTGTCTTCAAGATGCGGTGAGATTTGTTCTTTTACCCACAGTATATCCTTATAAGTGCGTGTTTGAGACAGCACCATCCGTGAAAATTCCATGCGGATGGAATCATGTATCTGTTCACACTCTTCTCTTACAGTGGAATGAAGCCGGCCAAGCGTATCACATTCGAGATGCAGGAATACGGAATCCCTCAATGTTTGCCATTGCTTGAGGTGTCCGGCCAATTCTTTAATGGAGAGTTTTTTCTGCCTGCGTATGTCGGACAGGTATTCCCTGTATGTTCCGGCAGGGTCATTCTTGGCTTTCGCCAATCGTTTGCCATTGCCGTTGTCGCATGACGCGCATAGGAATATGGCAATCGAAACGGCAATTATTTTGGCAAAGATTATCGGCTGTTTTAAGTTCGATTTTAATGTTTTCATACTATATCATTTCGTACTATTTAGTGCAAAACTATATATTATTTTTGATACTTCGCATCCGAAAAACCGTATTTTGTGCATTTTTTAATATCGTACTTAATAGTATGATTACCAATGAAAACAAGTGAAGATAAAACACGTGGAAATGTACGATTTTCGTTTTTTAATATAGTATGATTCATATACTCGAATAAAACTTGTATATTTGCACTTGTTATCATGAATATTGTATATTGATATGGCAAAAGTCGGTTATATATTCGAGGCTAATTCCTACGATGCGTTTGATGCGGATAAGGAATGGATGCGCCAATATGGGTGTGTACAGGTGGTTGAAGAATCGGTCGGACACGAGACGCTTAGGCCGAGATGGAAACAACTGATGTCGAATCTTGAAAGAGGAGACGAATTGGTGATGTCAAAATTCAGCAATGCCGTTCGTGGTTTACGGGAACTATCGGCATTGATTGAGCTATGCCGCATCAAGGTCGTGCGTATTATCTCCATTCACGATAAAATTGACACCGACAACAAATTGTTTCCGGACACGACACCGGCGGAAGTATTGGCCATGTTCGGGGCATTACCGGAGGAAGTGGCTGTTTTGCGGAAGTCGTCGGATAAAATTATACGCCTGCAGCAGAGTATCAGTATTCCGATTTCCAAAAAAAGTATGAGTAAAACTGAACGGGACAAAAAAATCGTGGATATGTATAACAATGGGTATTCAATCCGTGATATTTGGAAAGAAAGCGGTGTCCAAAGTAAAAGCACCGTGTACAGCATTCTCAATAAATACAAGGTTCAGCTTAACCGAACACCGGGACGAGTGCCGGGCATCCGGAAATAGAACTTATAAATCAATATGGATATTGAAAATCAATAGATTGCTTGCGTAATTCATCGTTTTTTCGTATCTTTAAGTTGGATATAACTATATAAAAACAAGACCTATGGGAGATATTATAATTTTATTGCTGGTGTTCTTGGTAGTGGGCAGGCTTTTGAGGGGCGTGTTCGGAGGATTCAGCAAAAGCAGTTTTCGGGATGACAAATAACTCCGGATTGTTGTAACTGGCAGATATTTGTTAATTTTGCACCGTATTCATAAAAATCAAGAACAATATGACAAAAGCGGAAATTGTCGCTCAGATCTCACGGCAGAGCGGAATAGAGAAAACGGTGGTGATGACTGTGATAGAATCATTCATGGAAAATGTAAAAGAGTCGATGGTTGCGGGAAACGAGGTGTTCTTGCGCGGGTTCGGTAGCTTTATCATCAAACGGAGAGCTGAAAAGACGGCCCGGAACATTTCGAAGAATACGACAATTAAAATTCCCGCTCACAATATCCCTGCATTCAAACCTGCCAAAGCATTTCTGAATGCGGTAAAAGAGAACAAGTAGAGTATAAAAGTACAGATGGTGCAACAACACCGTAATGAGTAAAACAAAAGCGACCCGAAGGCCGCTTTTGTCGTGATAAGGCAAGGATTATTTCTTGCCTTTTTTCGCTGGTTTGGCCGGCTTTTCAGGAGTTTCCTCCTTCTCGACGGGCGGATAGAACTTGACGGCGACCATCACGATACGGTTGTGTTTCACACCGCTTTGGTCGCTCCATTCTTCGGGCTTGAAATACCCCTCGACGGTCAGCATCGTACCCTTGGTCAGTTGGTCGAACGACCCGGTGTTCTCGTTTTTACGCCACGCCTCAAAATTCATAAAGGCGGAAACGCGTTTGGATTCCTCGCCATTATTCTCCAATCGGCTTACTGCCAGAGGGAAACGTGCTACACTTGCGTTGGTGAACTGACGGATTTCTGCATCCTTTCCTACGAAACCGGTTACTACGAAATTGTTTTCAATCTTTTTCATAATGAATTGTTTTTAGAAGTTATTAAATCAATTTTACGCTGCCTCAAAAAGTAGGTGCAGTTAAGGGGATGCACCAAGGCCGGACGCATCAATACTCTTTATTTTTGTCCGTAGGCAAAACCGGAAGGCTCGATAAAGGAAGATTGTACGGCTGTGCCATTGGTCAAGACTTCCAAAGTCGTTCCCGTCTGCATACTATCTTTGCATCGGAAAATGATGATGACTTCGGCGGAAAACTATTCTGAAAATGAGCGGAAAACCGTAGTTGCAGGGGAAGTGAAAGTGCAATCCGTCCACCGGCACAATGGTGCGCGTTTCGGCTGTAAGTCCGCAGAATCGGCAGGTATTTTCGTGTAATTCGGTCGGACTGAATTGAGGTGGCTACAAACAGAACACTGAACTGACAACAGGTTGCGGTACCGCAGAAGGGAATATCAACGAAGTGGCGACAAAAGGCGGAACGGGATATCGGGGTACTGCCATGTTCCCGTCCGGCAGAAAGAAAAGGGGACAAAAGGGAAAAAGGAAAGAACCCTGCTTTTCGGAAAAGCGGACGGAGCTTTTCACGAATGGCTGTTTTTTACAAAAGGATATGGCGCAGCCAAAAGAGAGAGATAGATGTAAAAAAGGGAATGCGGCGTGGCAGGAATGGAAGATTATCCCGTTCCTGCCTGCCTGTATCATCAAAATTCTGCCATGATTACCCGATGCTCGAAAATCTTTTTTTGATTACTGGGACGTCTTTGGCAAACCCATAGGTGATGCTTGCCATAGCCGAAGACGAAATAATCATCAAGGCGTGTTTTTTCTTGTAGGCGTTCCATGCCGGTACGCAGTTCCGCTTCATCGGTTGAGAAAAGAATCGTGTTGATGATACGGAAGTAGAGTTCTGTTACCTCGTCACAATAAGGACAAAAGCTATGCTCAATCGTTGCTTTCATGTTTCTTTGATTTTAATTCTACTTCTACTATGTCTTCTATTCGACCATACAGGACAGAGCGCAACGCTGTTTTGTCAATGGCGTAATACTCGGCGATATGTCCGTGCTGTTTTACGAAATATCGTTTGAGAACATCGGAGAAATCAAAGAAGTAGCCCATCAATGCGATACCTCTTTTGAAATGGATGCACTCTTTCACGTTTCGGGTAATCCAGTTCTTGTCTTCACGGCTCAACTTGTCTCCGTTATCAAGTTGTTCCCGTAACTGGTAAACCCTGCTGTCTTTCAGCTTCTCTAATTCGGGTACGTCCCATTGGACGAATTTCATTGCTATCTGCTGCATCGCTCTTGTATTTAATCGTAAATAATCACTTCATCACGATACTCGACCACCTCTTTGCCACTACTAAGACGCACCACTATTTTATTGCCGAAGTCGCCGACAACTGTTCCCTCAGAGTAGCCTTTATAGGGGGTAAGCAAGGTGCAGTGCGCACCTATAATTTCGCTATTTTCTTCGTATTCGTACATAAGTCATGTCATTTTACGGTTACAACTTGATATCCCATTTCCCCTGTGAGAAGATTCTGAAGCTCACGTATTCGTCTGTAAATTCGTAGGACAGAATTTTGATATAAGTTTTGTCTTTGGCTTCCAACGAAGCTATCAGTCTGTCGATTTCTTCTTCCGGATAAACCCAACGAGAGGTAAACTCCGCATCCACGCTATCGCTGTGTCTATTGACAAAGCCGTCGAAAGTGTCATCCAAGAATGCCTCTATCTTGTCGAGGTCTGCTTTGTTTTCCGTCCTTGCGTAGAAAATGTTTGTTGCATAGTTTGCCATAATCCTAAGTTTTAAGTTTTTTATTTTCCCTCTTTTAGCATTTCAGCTACTTTCGGGCTTGATTGAAAATTATGTCGCCTCAAAAGGTGTTATGGCTCTTTATGCAGGGTTTCACGACCAAATACGACCTCTGCAAAGCGGAGCGTGGAGATTTTGTCGGGAACCGTCAGGCTGTGACCTTGAATACAAGAAAGACATGACAAGTACCTTTGCGACACAATTCTCATCAGGCAGACCGAAAGTTGGGATGCGAGGATAGAATGCCTATGGCAGAAGTTACGATAAAAGGAACTTCCGTAAAATTGGGATGCAGCGAAAAAAGAAAATATCGGTGCGATTATCTTCTCTTTTGACTGTGAATATAAAAGTAAGGGGGAGAACTTCGGTAAAGGTTTAGTTTAGTCTATTAGCTTATATATATGCTAAACTAAAGTAAACTAAATATAGGCAGATATATTGGACTGCCTGTATAGGTGTTTTGAGGGAAATGGTTACCTTTGCAAAAAACAATGTTCCTTGAAAGAAACAGAGATTTGTCCTTTTTTCTTTTGGCTGTGGTTATTCATCCATAGATGACTGCAACAATCACTCTTGGCGAGAGGATGAAAATCGTGTGAAAAGACTTGGAAAAATACTCAAAGTACGAACAAGTGAAGAGAAAGAAAGGTAGTGCAAACAAAAAAACAAGAAAATAAGATAATTCGTGTTTCTGTTCCTAATTTGTTTCTTGATAAAAACACATCACAATATAAACTATTAATTTACAAGATATTATGATGTGAAATTTTGAGATATAACTAAATTTTCCAGATTTCCATTAGAACGTCTTGCGGTCTTATTCTATACAATATCTTTTCGGGGCATGACTTGCATCAAAACCCCGGTTTCTCAAATGTCGCTACAAAGATAGGCATTTGGCTTCAGAATCTTTCATGTTTCGTCCTTTTTCTGTCCTATCCCGTATGCTTTTATCTTTTCATAGAGCGTGGTGCGCCCTATGCCGAGCATTTCCGCTGCCAGCTTTCGGTTTCCACCGGCCTCTTCGAGTGTATGGATGATATGTGCCTTCTCCAAGTCTTTCATGGACGGCGGTTTCCTTCCTTCGCCGTCCTCCGTTTCCAACGCTTCCGCCGTCACCGTCCCGCCTTCGGTAAACAGCACCGCGCGGCGCACGGTCAATTTCAGTTCCCTTACGTTGCCTTTCCACGGACAGGAGAGTAATGCCTTTTTCGCTGATTCGTCAAACCCGGTCGTATGACGGTCAAACTCCCTATTCGCATGGTCGCGGAAAAAGTCAGCAAGCGGGAGAATGTCATCCCTGCACTCACGTAGCGGCGGTATGGCGAGTGTGTATTCTTTCAGCCTGTGGTACAGGTCGTCACGAAAGCGCCTTTCGGCGACGGCCACTTTCATGTCCTCGTTGGTAGCGGCGACTATCCGCACGTCAGCCCTTCTGTCCTCAGTACCACCCACGGGCCTGTAACGTTTAGATTCTAACGCCCTAAGCAGCATCCGTTGCACTTCAGGCGGCAAGTTGCCTATCTCGTCAAGGAACAGAGTTCCACCATCGGCTTCTTCCCAATATCCGGTCTTACGGTTCTCCGCGCCCGTGAACGCCCCTTTCTCGTGTCCGAACAGGGCGGAGGCGGCAAGCTCCTTTGACAGCAGCCCACAATCCACGGACACGAATGGCTTGCCTGCACGTTTGCTCCTTGCATGTATCTTCCCAGCGATATGTTCCTTGCCTGTTCCGCTCTCGCCCAATATCAAGACACTCATGTTAGTAGTGGCGACCAACCTTATCTTGCGGTTTATTTCACGGAAAGCCACGCTCTGCCGCTCGTAAACAGGTTCCTCATACCGCTCTGTCCTTTTCCGCAGGGATTTCAAGAGCGGAGGCAGGTTCGTTTCCAACAGGTTTTTGGGAATGAAGTCTTCCGCGCCCAGTTTCAGAGACCTGACGGCGGCGGAGATTTCGCCGTACTCGGTCATGATTATGTAGGGGTTGTTCCTTCCCAGTTTCCGCAGTCCTTCCAAAAGGGTGATGCCGTCTCCGTCGGGCAGACGGATGTCGGCCAGTACGATGTCATCCTCCTGCATCCTGGCGAACAACCTTCGTGCGCCGTGACAGGTGGAAGTGCTGATATTTTGGAAACCTTTGCTTTCCAGCAACCTGCATACATAGTCGGAGAATACAAAATTGTCTTCTATCACGATTATCCGTCCCATCGTTCCGCCTCCTTCCTTGCCATTTCCATGATGATACTTCCTTGCTCCAACACTCCGTTTATAGCGGACTGCACATTTTCATTCTTTATATTCTCTTTATGGATGGCCTCATACAATGCCGCCAACGGCTGTTCCGCCTTTATCAGCATCCACGAGCTTCTGAGGTGGTGTATCCAGCCGTCCAACGCCTCCATGTCCCCGGCTTCCGCCGCCTTGCGCACTCCGTCCATGTCGGATTGTGTCGTGATTGCCAGTTTTTCCAATGTGCGACGCCTATCACCGAAAGCGAGCAAGTGCGAAAGGTCTATATTGTTTATACCCTTTGGCTTGACGCAATTTTCCGTGACGGCCAGCAACTCGCCTATGGAATAGGGCTTGTACAGCACGGCGGCGAACCCTTTTGCTTTCAGTTCACCTTCTTTCACATAGCCTGCGGCGGTGGCGGCAACTATGGGGATAGTCTGCGAGTTGCCGATTTCCGACGTGCGCAGCAGTTCCAGCACCTCGTAGCCGTTCATCTCCGGCATTTTCAGGTCGGTTATCAGTAAGTCATAGTCTTTCATACGCATCAGGTCGGTCAGTCCGTCCACGCTCTGGCAAGTGTCGCACTCCACGCCGCTTTGCCTGTACATTTCCTTCATCATGTCCAACAGCATCCCGTTGTTATCAATTGCCAGCACGGAGCTGCCGGACAATGCGGGATGCTTCATGCCTGTCTTTCCGCCTGTTGCCGTTTCCTGCGCCACGGGCAATGGCAGAGTCACAGTGAAACGGCTTCCTTTTCCTGGTACGCTCTCCACCCTGACGGTACCGCCCATCAAGCGCACAAGGTGGCGGACTATGGCAAGTCCCAGCCCGAAACCATCTTCCGTCACTGCGTTGCCCAACCGCTCGAATGGCTTGAATATCAGCGTCAGCTGCTCTTCGGTCATGCCCGTGCCCGTGTCATCCACGGTCAGGGTGAATGTGCCGTCCTTATAATCTGTGCTTAATGCGACTGTGCCGCTTGGGGTGAATTTGATTGCATTGGAGAGCAGATTGCTGCCGATGCTCAGGATGCGGCTTCTGTCGCCGCAAACTATCTCGTCCGCTCTGCACTCAACCCTGAGGAAAAGCCGTTTCCCTTCCGCCAGCGGTCCGAACTCTGCCTGTAGGGTTTCGGCGACGGAACGCAGCCTGAACGGTTTGATATTTGGAGTCTCTTTGCCACTGTCAAGTCGGAAATACACCAGCAGGTCGTTTATCATTCCCGCCATGCGTCCGGCGGCGTTCCTTACGGCTTGGGCATGGCGCATGCGGCTGTCCGCCTCCGTGTCGTTCAGCAACAGTTCGGCGTTGCCACCAATGGCAGTCAGCGGAGTCCGTAGCTCATGGGTGACGTTCCGGATGAGGTTGCGCCTGAAACGTGCCAGTTCATCGTTCGTGCGCTTGCTTTCCTGCAGTTCGCCGATAAGCCTCTCCCGTTCCTTCCGTTCGTCGGCGTTCCGTTTCATTTCCCTATGGATGGCGAGATAGGAAAGCAGCAACAGGACGATGGCGGCAGACAGGGTGGCGGTGAACAGCTGCGCGGACAGAGCTTGCGCTTCCGATATCTTTCGCTCCCGTTTTGCAAAGGCTTCCCGTGCCTGTGTGTCAAGGCTGTGTATCAGCCGTTCCAGTTCTGCGTTCAGCGCCCGGTTGCGGACACGCAGGCTGTCAGAGCAGGCATCCATTTCCGCCGCCTGCCGCCGTTGCAGCTCTATCAGGTTGTCGCTGAATTTATGCAGTTCCCCGGCCGACGGAAGCACTTGCACTTTCTTCTTTCCGCCAAACACTCCTGCCAGCCCGCTTTTCTTCCGTGTCACTGTGCGGACGCGCGTCGCCCTCCTCGCTACTTCTGGCAGACGGTTCACCAGAAGGCTGTCAGCCTCGTCCTGCCGTTCCACCGCTTCCATGACATGGCGGAGGTGTGTTTCCTTGTCGGCCAATAGGGTGCGGAGCGTGTCTATCTGTGCCGGGTGCACGTATTCCGCGCAACGCGGCTTTACCGACAGCAGCAGACTGTCCGTGCGCAGGCGATATGTGCAGTAGCAGAGGTAGTCTGCCTCGCGCCAACCCATGACACCCTCGCCCAGCAGAGAGAGCCGGATGATGCGGTCGCGGACGGTATCCATATCGCAGCGCACACGGCGTATGTCCTCCACGCCGGCCTCTATTTTCCTTATTTGCGCACGTTCGTAGAGCATAATGGCGGTCAGCCCTCCGGCGACGGCCAGCAGGGCAAAGTATCCCGCCAATATTCTGTATTGCAGTTTCCTTTCTTTCTTTTCCATTGTATGTTGTCTGTCAGGGCAAAAAAATCCCGGCAGTCGTGTGTTGGCGGCTGCCGGGCGGTATCTTATATGCCGGGCTTGCTTCCGTATGTGCTGTGGCTGTCCTCAGATGTCGTCTTCCTCCACGGCGGCGGTGAGGTGGCGCACCAGCGCCACGCCTCCGTCGTGCACGGTGTAGAACACACACCACGTGACGTGCGGCACGCCCTGCATCCTGAACCGCGTCCAGAACGTGTCCTTGCCGCAGAAACGGATGAACGCATCGGGGGTGGCTTCCCTGCGGCGTGGCAGGGGGCGCAATGCACGGGTTATGCGATGCAACAGCAAGGGCGTGAACTCCTTTTCCCTTATGTTCGTGGGACGTGTGAAGCGCATGGAATAAACTTTTCCCGTTTCTTCGGACAGACGGCGGCGCACTTCGGGCAGGTAGCGAACGTCGCCGCGATCCGCGTCGTCGAAGGCGGGGCACAGCGTGTGCGCCGTCACCGAACGCGCCATGTCGCCCTGCTCCTTCGTGTCCAGCCCGTGCGACCGCAGGAAGGCGTTAAGCTCCCTGCCATGCACGTGCAGGTCGATGTCGATCCGCGAGGGGGTTCCGTCGTCATCCCTGAAGAGCGTGATTCCGTTGTACTGTACCATCACGTCTTACTTGATTTCCTTTCCCTTGTACGTCACCTTGTCTAATGTCTCCAGAGCCTTGGCCGCCACCTCGGTGGGCAGGGGCGCGTAGTTCAGTCGCGAGGCGATGACCTGCGCTTCGGGACCCGCCAGCCAACGGAGCACGCACACCGTGGCTTCCGCCTCACCCCGGCTGCGCCCGGCATAGTCCTGCTCCTTGTAAAGCATCACCCACGAGAAGCAGCTGATGGGGTACGCTTCCGGAGCCGTGCTGTTGGTGATCATGATGTTGGTGGCCGACGCTTCGCGGGCGGCTGCGGCTATGCTCTCTGCCGTGGGGAGCATGAAGTTGCCCGCCGCATTCTGTATTTCAGCGCGTTGCAGGTTATAGGCCACCGAGTAACCCGATGAGGCATAGCCTATCGCGCCGGGGATTTTCTCTATCAGTGTGGCAATGCCGGGTGTGCCAGTGGCGGCCACGCCGTGAGGAAACTGCGGGTGCATGCCCGTGCCCACCGATGACTTCCATTCTCCGCTCGTCTGGCTCAAGTAGTAGGTAAAGGCGTAGGTCGTACCGCTACCGTCCAGTCGGAAGATGGGGTAGATTTCCTTGTCGGGCAGTTGCTTGCCGGGGTTCACGGCGGCGATGCGCGGGTCGTTCCAGCGCGTCAGCTCGCCGAGGTAGATGTCTGCCAGCAGTTCGCCCGTCAGCCGCAAGTTGTCCACGCCCTCCAGGTTGTAGGCTATCTCCACCGCACCCACGCACATCGGCACGACCACGGCCTGTGCGGGCAGACTGTCGAGCTGCTCGCGGGTGGGCGGCACATCGATGCCTACAAAGTCAGTTTGCAGGTTGCGCAGGCTTTCCATGCCCTTACTGGAACCGATGCCTGCGTAGGTGACGGGTACGCTGTTACGCTGCCAGTAGGCTTTGAACGCCTCGTTGTAGAAAGGCAGGGGGAAGGTGGCTCCGGCAGCGGTCACTACCGTGCGGCTTCCGGCCGGCACTTTGTCTTTCGTCTCGCCGGAGGCCGTCATCGCCGAGGCCAGCAGGATGAACGCCACGCACAGCGCGCTGATTGCAGCCGTCGGAAGTGTTCCGCCCGGCTTGCTGAAGATGTTTCTGAATTTCATAATCGTTGAATTTTTTAATTTGTTGTTATAGTATTTTTATGTTTCCGTTTCCTTGTCCGTTTCCGCTTTCCGACGTGGTTTCGGGTCTTGCCCGGCATCATTTGCAGCCGTGTGGCATAGGGGCGGGGCGGCACGTATGCCATGCGGTTGCGTCTTTGTGCCATCTGGATACCCCGACAAGTGCTCCTGCCGTTGGCCGGACTGGTTTCGTGGTCGTTAAGGAAAGAGGAAAAAGCTCCTCCGACGCTCTGCGTCGTTGATGCCTGTCGCCGGAGGGGCTTCGGTTATTGTTGCTCCCAAGGTATACTTAATCCCGTAAGAACCTCAATAGTATTTCCGCCACCACTAATCATAACAGTTGCTTTTTTCCATCCCAAGAAACTCCAAGTATCATCACCATACAAATAATCACTAATAAACATCTGACTATCATAATCTATGATGACTTCACCTGTTGGAAGTTCTATACTATAAATATAATAATCATTGTTGATATCTGTCATATTAAATTCTACATACTCCGAGATTACACCTCTCTGTAGAGTTAAGGTGTATGTTACTGGTACCTGTGAAGACCAATCCCAGTTAACATCGACTTTATATAACTTCAATATGATTTCATCAGTGTTTAATATTTCGTCTCCTGTATAAAGGAATCTGACTTTTGAAGTGTTGTAAACTGTCGGTTCTGGTTCTGTATCTTCTGGAATATCTAAAAATTCAGTGTCAGACAGTTGCATAATGTTTATTGACATGCCAGCTGTGATTGTCACTTCTGTTGAGAATATTGGAGTTGTCTCACCTGTTTTCCTGATTTCCAAATCACCTGTCAAATTTTCGGTCGGGATGTAATTTATTACATTATTCTGTAGTTCTTGGTCGTTAAACCAAATAGTATAGCTATCGGCCTCATTTGTAAATATGACAGATGGAGTCATCGGGATAAATTTGTCCTCACTGTAAATGTCAATCCTATCTCCGATTTTTATAAATTGTATATTTTGTCGTTCTTCCAATGAGATATTTTGACTGAATACTATATTCCCATTTTCTTTTTCATGAATTTCAAGAAGTCCGTTTGGAGTATTCCGTGGAACTATGCCGTTGGCTCCTTCTTTCCCTTCAAACACAAAAGTATAATTTTGCTCTATGTCTTCAGGATAGAAAAAGGAAAATGAATATTCATAATATCCAACATCCCAATTATCTCCTTCTGTATCGCATCCAAAAAATGACAAAAAGCAGATAAGCAAACAAGTAAAGCAAACGTATTTTTTCATTTTCTCTTTTTTAAGAGCGGTTGAAGAGTGTGACTTAAAAAGATACACACTCTATCAACCGCTCAGTTAGTTACATTTGTCATCTAACCCAACTTTCTGTCAACCAGTTGCTATTTGCCGCAATAGCACCACGATAAGTAGTGGGGGTGAACCAGCTGTCCAAACCGTTAAAGTCGGCACCTTCATTAGCAGGACTTGCGTTAGGTCTTAATGCTCTGGCATTTTTATATGCTCCCCATTCAGAGGTTAAACCAATACCAGATGCATCAACTAAATCATTGTTGTTACCAATTATGCCTCCTACAATTTCATTACCAGAAGGCTGAGAACTAATGATATTATTTTCTAATACACTATTATCCAAACGAGGTGAATCTGTAAAATAAATTCCTATGGGATAGCCATAAAGAATACTGTTCTTTAATGTAAACTCACATCCTCTACGGAAATTTGCAGCAGATTTCAAAGATTTACCATCGCTCATAGCAGAAGCTGCAACTTGACCTGTACTTGTACCTATAATTGTAAGATTACTGATGGTAGGATGAGTGTAAGGGGTAGAAGCGTAAGGTTCGTCCCCTTCATTGTCACATTCGATACCGTTCGGGTCTTTGGTAAACAGAGTACCGCTTGCATCTACTGTAGCCACAAGGAACTGAAGCTTGCCACGATAACCAAAATCGAAATCGAAAGCGTCATCGTGTGTGCTGGTAGAAACCAAATACTTGCCATTTACTGTACCACCGAAGAATTCGAAACCGTCATCCTCGCCATAATAAGCCTGGCAGTGGTCAAAGGTAGTACCTGCACCTACTCCACCAAAGGTAAAGGCATTCAATTCATTGTCTGTATGTACATTAGCACCGGCATACTCTACACGTACATACTGAATAGTTCCGGAATTGTCGTTAGCATTGTTGCCACCATAAGAAACATCAACTCCGGCAGGAACAGATGCCTGCTCAATACCTTCGATGTATTGTGTTTCTGTCTGGTTGATAGGAGCATCACCCAATATTACGAGACCACCCCAACCGCCGGGAGTCTGATGTCCTGACTCAGCAGTCATGACAATCGGGTTAGATGCTGTACCACGAGCATCAATCATACCGTCACGGGTAATAATCAAAGCCGATGCTTGTGCAGGGTCGGCATTGTACTTACCGATGATTTTCGTTCCGGCAGGAATCGTCAAGGTGGCACCACCTGTAACATACACCTTTCCATTCAATGTAACCTCATCGTAATTCCACGTGGTGTTGGTGTTGATTACACCAGACACGGTAATGGAACGGGCTGCACGGGTGTCCACACTGTTAATCACCTCGTCTTCGTTCGAGCACGAAGTCATGCTCATGCCAGCTGTAAGCACTCCGGCTAACAGCAAGGCTGAAAAAATGGAATTTTTCATTTGTTAATTAAAATTTTAATTGAACATATTGGAAACTCCGTCAAAGAAAAGCGGAACCGTGAACCACTGCTTTGCTTTTAATGTCTATATCGGGGACAAATGGCAGATGTAACTTGTCCGCATGACAAGCATATAGGCACTGTCGATTGTCCATAGACACCATTCTGTTACTTGACTGGTATTGGTCGGCTTTCTTGTCTTCGTCTCCATTTTTTATTTTGTATCTTAGTATATTTATTTAGAATTTATATCCTACCGACAACGAAAGGTTTACGCCTTTTTTGATGCGGCTCATCACCCAATCTCCGTTGTTATAATTCATATCTGATGTGAGGTCAGTATTTGAGTAGCTACAATTCCGGTAAACTACGATGTCCTCGTTGAGAATGTCGCTGGCATTGAACTTCACTTCCAATTTATCATTAAGGAAATGTCCGGTAAGCTGAATGTCGAGCACATTGCGCGGAGCCTCATACTGGTCGTGCATTGTCGCATCTCCTGCATAAACCAACTTGCGTCCGTTACGCCCATAATTGATGGCTGCACCGAACATTTTGCCGTCATAAGCCAAACCTGCGTTAATGGTATAGGGAGCCAAGCCTTGCAAAGGGCGGCTACGGTCTTCCATTTGCGAACGATTTTCCGTTCCGGCCGCCTCGCTCATTAACTTGTCCAAGTTGTAAGTGACATCACCTTTCAGAAAAGTGGCGTTACCGCTCAAGTAGAGGTCTTTCAGGAACGAACCGGGAGCAAGGAAACCGAGCGACTTGCGCACGTTAATTTCAATGCCTTTCACCGAAGCGTCATCTATATTGAACGGATAGAGCACATACTGCAATTCGTTGGTCTGGCGGGTTACCATTTCGATAGGGTCTTTGAATTTCTTGTAGAATGCGCTGACCGAAAGCACTTCACCCGCCTGCGGATACCATTCCAAGCGGAGGTCAAAATTATCGGAATGCGATTGACGGAGCTGCCCCATACTTCTAATCTCCACACGATCGTCCACGTTGTAATACGTACATGGCGTTAATTCTCGGAAATCCGGACGAGCTATGGTGCGGCTGTAAGCGAAACGGGCGTTCAGGTTATCCGTGATATTATATACCAAAGTGGCGGCAGGCAGCCAGTCGGTTTTCTTTACAGTTACTGTGCTGTCTTTTGTTACTTGCTCATTTCTGTCAAAAAATGTAGTGTACACTTCCGTATTGGCATCTTCCATACGCACACCGGCAGTAAGGTGCAGCTTGCGGAAGAAAGTGAACTCACCCATCAGATAGGCGGCATGGATATTCTGCTTTCCTTCATAATAATCAGCAACACTTCCACCAAGACCGCTTGTCACATAATGGATGGCGCCACTTGCAAAGTTTTTAGGGTCATACAATTCTGTTAGGTTAAAATGAGCATCTCTTAAGGCAACCCAAGTCTCCCAATTTTCACTATCGCCGGATGGAGGCATACCATGCAGGTATTGTTGCTCATAATCAGAAGTGCGGAAGGTACCTATATATCCTGCTTTAACAATCTGTTTATTACCTGAGATAACAAAAGGATGTTCAAGATTCAATCCTATATTTTTCTTGCGTTCTTTCAGATTGCTGTACATCAGATGTCCTTGCTGTATCTCAAATGGACTAGTAGTTATACTTTGATTCCAGCTAATTATACCTTCTTTCATATCGCCTTGTACAATACCTTGTGCGTAACGATCGTCGGGATTGGTACGCTCCACCTGATTGAACGAGGCATTCCATGTCACGATAAGGTTTTCGTCAAAAAGTTTGTGCTCACCGTCAAGCTGGGTCTGCCAAAGCTGGCTACGCATGGGTACGCTGTATTGCTCATAAGTATTAAATTTTGTAGTATATCTATGTATGTAACGTTCGAGATTGGTATGCGTAAATCGGTTGTTGAACATATTGCGCCACGTGATTTTATGATTGGGCATTTCCCAACCCACATTTGCCACCGCACCTATGGCGGAAACCATCTTGTAACGCTTGCCAGGTCCGTTCAGGCTGTCATTTGATATGGTCTTCATTTCCTTGTATTCCTCCACGGTCTGCTCGTTGCGGTATGTGAGGGCGGCCACGAAGCCGATTTTCTGGTTGTAGCCGAACTCAAAAGGCGCACCTACGGTCAGCGAATAGTTCTGTACGGGCATGCCCTTGTAACGCTTCATGCCGAAAGTGTTTTTCAGCGCGGCGTTCTGTGCACCTAATTCCAGCGCGGCATCATCGCGCCCGGCATACCATTTGCGGTCGTCCACGTTGCCGAAGAACCAGTCGGACTTGAAACGTGTGTTGCTCATGAAGTCCTTGCCTGTGCTAAGCGTGTTCATGCCCGTGCCGAGAGAGAGGTTAAAAATCTTCTTGTTGGGTACGGCGAGCGTGTTCACCTCCACAAGACCGCCCGTGAACTCACCCGGAAGGTCAGGGGTGAAGGTCTTGGCGATAGTCACGTTATCCACCAGTCCGCTCGGTATCACGTCGAAAGCGAAGTTGCGGCGATTAGGTTCCGTGGAAGGCAGCGATGCGCCGTTGAGCTGCACGTTGTTGTAGCGTTCGCCCATGCCTCGCACGTTGACATATTTACCGTTGTCGATATTGACACCTGCCACACGGCCCAATACCTGCGCCACGTTGTTGTCCGATGTCTTTTTCATCAGGTCGGCACTGATACCGTCGCTCATCGCCACCATGTTCTTCTGCTTGGCATATAGGGCGTTGGCGCTGGCCTTGTTGTAGGTGGCTGTCACCACCACTTCACCCAACATCTCGCTTGCCTCCTGCAAAATCACATCCAGCGGAGTGCTTTTCCCGGAATTGATTTTCACGTCACTCACGCGCATGGTCTGATAGGAGATGCAGGACACTTCCACCGTAAAGCTGCGTGTGGGAAGCCCGCTGACGGTAAAATTGCCGCGCAGATCGGTAGCTGCCCCTTTGCCCGATAGCTCAACAATGCGCACCGTAGCGCCCACGATGGGGAAGCCGTCCTTATCGACCACCGTACCCGTCAGGCTTCCGCTGCCCGTGCGGGGCTGCTGGCCGGAAGCCGAAGCCGTGCTCCCTGTCTTATAAACGGCATACGTGCGTTCGCCCGTCTTCTTGTAAGAGTAGGCCGTACCCGAAAGGCTGGCCGCCAAGTCCTTTTCAAGGGATGAACTGCGCAGCGGCGCGGCACTGACCCTTGCCATCTGTGCGGCATCGTAACCGATGTCCACCCGGTATTTGCCGATGATACGGTTCAGACGTTTGTCCATCGTCTCTGACGGATAGCTGCTTTCGTGCGGGCCTGCCGACTGTGCTACAAGGCTGACATGGGCCGCAGCAGGGCAAACGGGTGTTCCTGCAAGCGCACCGGCGAGCAGAACAACTGCCATTTGCATCTTAGAGTATAAACTCCACTTTCTCATTTTCTTTTTGTCTTTTAATTGGTTATTTGTTAATATTCAATGAATTACATTGTCTCACAGCCGTTCGCAAAAGGGCATAAGGATGGCCGTTCCTCCTTGCGGGGGAAATTTCAGGCTTGCGGACAGCACCCGACCGTCCGCCCGTTCACAAAATGGCTGTTATGGGCACAAGCCGCTCTTCCGTAGAGGGCGGTTCGCTATTTTATGTTGTTCGCCGGGGTAACGATGACCCGGCTACCGGATATTCTATACTCGGCGGCATAGACGGAGCATACGCCCCGCATCACATTGTCGAGCGTAGGGCTGGCATGACGGAACGAGAACGTGATTTCAGCATCGGAAGGGATGGCATCATCCTCGATGACAAGCGTCTTGCCGAATGACTGCATGACTTTCATCTTCAACTCGTCCACCGTAGAGGCATCGAGGGTGAACTCTCCGCGCATCCATTCGGTGGCCTCGTCGGCATCCACCTGCGCCACGCTCGCGCTGCCATCGGCAATGTGGTAGGTCACCTGTCCGCCACGGTTGTATTTGCCGTAGGTGACCGCACTCTTTTCGTTGGTGACTTCCACGCATCCGCTGCACACCGTCACTTGGCGGATGTCCGTTTCAGGATAAGCCATGACGCTGAACGACGTGCCGTGTACCACCGCCTCGATGCCGTCCGTCCTTACTACGAACTGGCGCGTGGAATCCGTAGCCACATCGAAAAACGCCTGCCCGCGCAGGGAGACCGTGCGCCGCTGTTTTCCGAAGTCTTCCGCCAGAGCCAGACGGCTGCCGCCTTTCAGATAGACCTCCGTACCGTCCGGCAAAAGCACCGTGGTGTCCCTGTCGTACCTCCATTCGGCATTGCCGTCTCCGGACGCAATGCACTTCTGTGTGTCGCCTTTCCACCATTGCAGGTAAGAGAGGCCGAACACTAAGGCTATGCAAGCGGCTATACCTGCGTAGCGGAGCAGGTTGCGGCGGACAACAGCGCGTATCGGGAAAGATTTTTGCGGACGCTCCTCATCTTGATTTATCCCCAATCGTCCTGCAATCGCCTGAAAGGTCTTTTCACTCCATTCTTCTTGTTCTTCAGAAGTGAGTTCCTTTTCGGCGCAGGGCTTGATGGTTGTCATGATGATGTCGGAGAGTTCATCAACGGTTTCTTTTTCTTCGTCCGTAGCTTTACCGTCCATATATTTACGGTAGAGTTTGTTCATCCGTTCCCAAAGTTTGCGTTCCTTTTTGCCTGAAACGCTGCGGCGGTTGTCGTCTGACGTTGGCATGGTCTGTCTGGTTTTTATTGTTTATACTTTATTTTATCAGTCATTTTACTTTCAAGAAGGATTACCCCTCTATATGTAATTCGTAGCGGACAGGGCGAGTGTTACCCAATTTTGCGTTAAGAAACATTAAACAGGGAAATTTTCTTCCCGAACGTCCGCTTTCGCAGGGCTTCCTCCGTCCGCACATTCCGCACTTCCGAACTTTACCCCTCTATATGTAATTCGTAGCGAACGGGGCAAGTGTTACCCGATTTTGCGTTAAGAAACATTAAACGGGGAAATTTTCTTCCCGAACGTCCGCTTTCGCAGGGCTTCCGCCATCTGTGCATTCCGCACTTCCGAGCTTTGCCCCTCTATATGTAATTCGTAGCGAACGGGGCAAGTGTTACCCGATTTTGCGTTAATAAACATTAAACAGGGAAATTTTCTTTCCAACCGTCCGCTTTTGCGAGCTTCCGCCATCCGGATAACCCTTTGCAAAGCCTGAATATGCCTGCCGCCAAGATTGGTCAAGACAGGCTCTTTTCTTTTCCGGCTCTTCATCCTAACGCACTGTCAACATCCACATAATAATTTGAAGGATTATTGCGGTCCACATAAACGCGCACTTTCCTTTTAGGGTCTATCTCATAACTCTCATACCAGAAAGAACCGCTCCTGAAAAGGTATATCCGCCCGTCGGATGCCGTATAACGGCAACTCACGATGATGGGATGCCGTCCGTTCATGCTTTGGTTGTCATCTTCACGGATGCCTGTTATCTCCGCCTCCACTGTA